>NZ_SJWV01000005.1:0-63163 GCF_004352695.1 Escherichia sp. KCJ4928 | reverse complement strand
ACATAAAATATTTGCATATAAATATAATCTTAAAGTTTAGTCTATTTAATGTTCAATGAAATATTTCTACCTGTATAATCTTTAAAGATGTTGAACATATATTCACATTAAATATGATTATGTACTTGTTACAAGGATAAGGTTATAAATGAATAAAGTTACAAAAACAGCTATTGTGGGCTTACTTGCGCTTTTCGCAGGTAATGCCGCTGCAACCGATGGTGAAATAGTTTTTGATGGCGAGATTTTAAAATCCGCTTGTGAAATCAATGACTCTGATAAGAAAATTGAAGTTGCTCTTGGTCACTATAATGCCGAACAGTTTCGTTCTGTTGGCGATCGTAGCCCAAAAATTCCATTCACTATTCCTTTAGTTAACTGCCCAGTGACTGGGTGGGAGCACGATAACGGCAACGTTGAAGCGTCTTTCCGTTTATGGCTGGAAACGCGGGATAATGGCACCGTCCCTAACTTCCCTAATCTGGCAAAAGTGGGCTCTTTTGCTGGCACAGCGGCAACAGGTGTGGGTATCCGTATTGACGATGCGGAAAGCGGAAACCTTATGCCACTGAATGCTATGGGGAATGATAACACGGTTTATCAGATCCCAGCGGACTCCAATGGTATTGTCAATGTTGACCTCATCGCTTACTACGTATCAACCGTTGAAGCATCAGAAATCACCCCAGGGGAAGCAGACGCTGTCGTTAACGTAACGCTGGATTACCGTTAATACGTTACGGCGTTATCTGACCTTTCAGATAACGCCCTTTTCCTTCCTCTTTCTCGTTGTATCAGGTTGAAAAATAACTATGTCAAAACGAACATTCGCGGTGATAATAACCTTGTTGTGTAGCTTCTGTATCGGCCAGGCGCTTGCAGGGGGTATCGTTTTACAGCGAACGCGAGTGATCTATGATGCCAGCCGCAAAGAGGCTGCGTTACCTGTCGCAAACAAAGGCGCAGAAACGCCTTATTTACTGCAATCATGGGTAGATAATATAGATGGTACAAGCCGTGCCCCATTTATTATAACCCCACCGCTATTTCGTCTTGAAGCTGGCGATGACTCATCACTGCGAATTATTAAAACAGCTGATAACCTGCCTGAAAATAAAGAGTCGCTGTTCTACATTAATGTTCGTGCCATTCCAGCAAAGAAAAAATCAGATGATGTTAATGCTAACGAGTTGACGCTGGTATTTAAAACACGGATCAAAATGTTTTATCGCCCCGCACACCTGAAGGGACGGGTAAACGATGCGTGGACATCACTGGAATTTAAACGTAGTGACCATTCACTCAATATATATAACCCAACTGAATATTACGTCGTATTTGCCGGACTGGCAGTCGATAAAACCGATCTCACAAGCAAAATTGAATATATCGCGCCCGGAGAACATAAACAGTTACCACTTCCTGCATCTGGCGGAAAGAACGTGAAATGGGCTGCAATCAATGATTATGGCGGCAGTTCCGGGACAGAAACTCGTCCACTGCAATAACAAATATAAAAAACACAGGTCATCAGGGAATGCCACAACGACACCACCAGGGACATAAACGCACACCGAAACAGTTGGCGCTCATCATCAAACGCTGTTTGCCGATGGTGCTCACTGGCAGCGGCATGCTTTGCACTACCGCTAACGCCGAAGAGTATTATTTCGACCCCATTATGCTGGAAACTACAAAAAGTGGTATGCAAACAACTGATCTGTCACGTTTTTCAAAAAAATACGCACAACTACCAGGAACTTATCAGGTTGATATCTGGCTGAATAAAAAGAAGGTTTCACAGAAAAAAATTACATTTACCGCCAATGCAGAGCAACTTCTGCAGCCACAGTTTACGGTAGAACAACTACGTGAGCTGGGTATTAAGGTGGATGAAATCCCGGCGCTGGCTGAAAAAGATGACGATAGCGTGATCAACTCGCTTGAACAAATCATTCCCGGTACAGCTGCTGAATTTGATTTCAATCATCAGCGACTTAATTTGAGCATTCCCCAAATTGCACTGTACCGTGATGCAAAAGGTTACGTCTCCCCTTCTCGTTGGGACGATGGTATACCAACGCTGTTTACCAACTACTCGTTTACAGGTTCTGATAACCGTTACCGCCAGGGCAATCGTAGCCAACGACAGTACCTGAATATGCAAAATGGTGCTAATTTTGGCCCCTGGCGATTACGTAACTATTCTACGTGGACACGCAACGATCAGGCGTCAAGCTGGAACACTATCAGTAGTTATTTACAACGTGATATCAAGGCGTTGAAGTCTCAGTTGCTTCTGGGAGAAAGCGCCACCAGCGGCAGTATTTTTTCCAGCTACACCTTTACTGGCGTGCAACTCGCTTCCGACGATAATATGTTGCCAAACAGCCAGCGCGGATTTGCCCCAACGGTACGCGGTATCGCAAACAGTAGTGCAATCGTGACTATCAGGCAAAATGGTTATGTGATCTATCAAAGCAACGTGCCAGCGGGTGCCTTTGAAATTAACGATCTCTACCCCTCTTCCAACAGCGGCGATTTAGAAGTCACGATTGAAGAAAGTGACGGTACGCAACGTCGCTTTATCCAGCCTTATTCTTCATTACCCATGATGCAGCGACCTGGGCATCTAAAATATAGCGCGACCGCTGGACGCTATCGCGCTGATGCAAACAGTGATAGCAAGGAACCCGAATTTGCTGAAGCCACGGCAATATATGGTTTGAATAATACTTTTACGCTGTATGGCGGCCTGCTCGGTTCTGAAGATTATTATGCGCTGGGGATCGGTATCGGCGGCACACTTGGCGCACTGGGCGCGTTGTCGATGGATATCAACAGAGCTGACACCCAATTCGATAACCGGCACTCTTTTCATGGCTATCAATGGCGTACGCAGTACATCAAAGATATCCCGGAAACCAACACCAATATCGCTGTTAGCTACTATCGCTATACCAACGATGGCTATTTTAGTTTTGATGAAGCCAATACCCGCAATTGGGACTATAACAGTCGCCAAAAAAGTGAAATTCAATTCAACATCAGCCAGACAATATTTGATGGGGTAAGTCTGTATGCCTCCGGTTCGCAGCAAGACTATTGGGGCAATAACGATAAAAACAGGAATATCTCAGTTGGGGTTTCCGGCCAGCAATGGGGAATTGGTTACAGCCTGAATTATCAATACAGTCGCTACACGGATCAAAATAATGACCGCGCACTCTCTTTGAATCTCAGTATTCCGTTAGAACGCTGGTTACCGCGTAGCCGGGTTTCCTATCAGATGACCAGCCAGAAAGATCGCCCAACCCAACATGAAATGCGTCTTGATGGCTCACTGCTGGATGATGGTCGCCTGAGCTATAGCCTGGAACAAAGTCTGGATGACGATAACAACCATAACAGTAGCCTGAACGCCAGTTACCGTTCACCTTATGGCACCTTCAGTGCCGGATACAGTTACGGTAATGACAGCAGCCAATACAATTACGGCGTTACCGGCGGCGTGGTTATCCATCCTCATGGCGTGACGCTCTCGCAATATCTGGGCAACGCTTTTGCGCTTATCGATGCTAATGGGGCTTCTGGCGTGAGGATACAAAACTATCCGGGGATTGCTACTGATCCCTTTGGCTATGCAGTGGTTCCTTATCTCACGACTTACCAGGAAAACCGTCTCTCGGTAGATACTACGCAGCTGCCCGATAACGTCGATCTTGAGCAAACAACACAGTTTGTGGTGCCCAACAGAGGTGCAATGGTAGCGGCGCGTTTCAACGCCAATATCGGTTATCGCGTACTTGTTACAGTCAGCGATCGCAACGGTAAACCGTTGCCCTTTGGCGCTCTTGCCAGCAACGATGAGACGGGGCAACAAAGTATCGTCGATGAGGGCGGCATACTATATCTCTCTGGGATATCGAGTAAATCACAAAGCTGGACTGTACGCTGGGGAAATCAGGCAGATCAACAATGTCAGTTTGCTTTTAGTACACCGGATTCAGAACCAACAACCTCTGTATTACAAGGCACGGCGCAGTGCCATTAAGGATAAAAAAATGAAAAGAGCGCCTCTTATAACAGGACTTTTGTTGATATCCACATCCTGCGCTTATGCCTCCTCAGGAGGGTGTGGAGCCGACAGCACTAGCGGTGCGACAAATTACAGCAGTGTGGTTGATGATGTTACGGTGAACCAGACAGATAACGTGACAGGACGGGAGTTTACCTCTGCAACGCTAAGTAGCACTAACTGGCAATACGCCTGTTCCTGCTCTGCGGGTAAGGCAGTTAAACTTGTCTATATGGTCAGCCCCGTACTTACCACCACTGGACATCAGACAGGATATTACAAACTCAATGACAGCCTGGATATTAAAACCACATTACAGGCAAACGACATTCCAGGACTCACAACCGACCAGGTTGTCTCTGTTAACACCCGATTCACACAGATAAAAAGCAGCACCGTATATTCTGCTGCAACCCAAACGGGTGTTTGCCAGGGTGACACGTCTCGTTATGGACCCGTTAATATTGGTGCAAATACCACCTTTACCCTGTATGTCACCAAGCCATTTCTCGGCTCGATGACCATTCCGAAAACGGATATTGCCGTCATTAAAGGCGCGTGGGTCGATGGAATGGGAAGCCCGTCTACAGGTGACTTCCATGATTTAGTCAAGTTATCGATTCAGGGAAATCTCACCGCCCCACAGTCGTGCAAAATTAATCAGGGCGATGTTATTAAGGTTAATTTTGGATTCATCAATGGTCAGAAGTTTACCACCCGCAATGCCATGCCAGACGGTTTTACTCCAGTAGACTTTGATATCACTTATGACTGTGGTGATACTTCAAAGATTAAAAACTCGTTGCAAATGCGCATCGACGGTACAACTGGGGTAGTAGACCAGTACAACCTGGTCGCCAGGCGAAGAAGTTCAGACAATGTGCCCGATGTCGGTATTCGTATTGAAAATCTCGGCGGCGGAGTTGCAAATATTCCTTTTCAGAACGGTATCCTTCCCGTTGATCCTTCCGGGCATGGCACCGTCAATATGCGCGCCTGGCCAGTTAATCTGGTCGGTGGTGAGCTGGAAACAGGAAAATTTCAGGGCACAGCCACCATTACCGTCATGGTGCGGTAAAAGAAGACGTTGCGTTTTGATTAACGCAACGCTTCGGCACTGTTACCCCTGCTGCTCCAGCGCATACTTATACAGCGCATTTTTCTTCACGCCATGAATTTCTGCGACCAGCGCCGCCGCTTTTTTCAGCGGCAGTTCTGCCTGTAGCAGCGCCAGCGTGCGCAGGGCATCGGCGGGTAAGTCTTCTTCCTGTGCTTTATGACCTTCGACAATCAGCACCATTTCGCCTTTGCGACGGTTTTCATCTTCCTTTACCCACGCCAGCAGTTCGCCAACGGGCGCGCCGTGAATGGTTTCCCAGGTTTTGGTCAGCTCACGCGCCAGAACCACGTAGCGGGATTCGCCTAATACCGCAACGATATCTTCCAGGCTATCTAACAGACGGTGGGTGGATTCATAAAAAATCAGCGTGCGCGGCTCCGCTTCAATGGCTTTTAGCGCATCACGGCGGCCTTTTGATTTGGCAGGTAAAAAGCCTTCGTAACAGAAACGGTCAGAGGGTAAACCCGCGGCGCTTAACGCAGTGATAGCAGCACACGGCCCGGGTAGCGGCACCACACGAATCCCCGCTTCACGGCAGGTACGCACCAGATGGTAGCCAGGATCGTTAATTAGCGGCGTTCCGGCATCGGAAACCAGCGCAATGTTTTGCCCCTCTTGCAGCTTCGCCAGCAGCGTTTCGGCTTTTTGTTGTTCGTTATGGTCGTGCAGCGCAAACAACCGGGCATTAATCCCAAAATGTTGCAGCAATAAACCGGTGTGACGAGTATCCTCGGCGGCAATCAGATCAACGGCCTGTAATACCTCTAACGCTCGCTGGGTGATATCCGCCAGATTGCCGATTGGCGTCGGTACAATGTAAAGCTGGCCCTGAGAATTATCCGCCGATTGGTGTTGTTTCATTGTGTCGTCCGTATTGCCGATTTAATATTGAGCATTGCGTAAAAAAATATCACTGGATACATTATGGTACCCTCAACATTTTCTCGTTTGAAAGCCGCGCGTTGTCTGCCTGTTGTTCTGGCAGCCCTGATTTTCGCCGGTTGTGGCACCCATACTCCCGATCAGTCCACTGCTTATATGCAGGGCACGGCGCAGGCTGATTCTGCCTTTTATCTTCAGCAGATGCAGCAAAGCTCTGATGATACCAGGATCAACTGGCAATTACTCGCCATTCGTGCACTGGTGAAAGAAGGTAAAACCGGGCAGGCGGTTGAGTTGTTTAACCAACTACCGCAAGAACTGAACGATTCTCAGCGTCGCGAGAAAACACTGCTGGCGGTAGAGATTAAACTGGCGCAGAAAGATTTTGCTGGCGCGCAAAACTTGCTGGCGAAAATCACACCTGCCGATTTAGAACAAAACCAGCAAGCGCGTTACTGGCAGGCAAAAATCGATGCCAGCCAGGGGCGTCCTTCCATTGATTTACTGCGCGCGTTAATTGCTCAGGAACCGCTGCTCGGCGCGAAAGAAAAACAGCAGAATATTGATGCCACCTGGCAGGCGCTCTCCTCCATGACTCAGGAACAGGCGAATACGCTGGTGATCAACGCCGACGAAAATATTCTGCAAGGCTGGCTGGATCTGCAGCGCGTCTGGTTTGATAACCGTAACGATCCCGACATGATGAAAGCCGGGATCGCCGACTGGCAAAAACGTTATCCGAACAATCCGGGCGCGAAAATGCTGCCAACGCAGTTGGTTAACGTAAAAGCGTTTAAACCAGCCTCGACCAACAAAATCGCCCTGCTGTTGCCGCTGAATGGCCAGGCAGCGGTATTTGGTCGCACTATTCAGCAAGGCTTTGAAGCGGCGAAAAATATCGGCACTCAGCCAGTGGCGGCTCAGGTAGCTGCCGCACCTGCCGCAGACGTAGCTGAACAACCTCAGCCGCAAACCGTGGATGGCGTTGCCAGCCCGGCACAAGCCTCGGTTAGCGATCTGACCGGTGAACAGCCTGCGGCACAGCCAGCGCCTGTAAGCACCCCGGCAGCAACCACCACAGCGGTAAGCGCGCCAGCGAATCCATCCGCAGAACTGAAAATCTACGATACCTCATCACAACCACTTAGCCAGATCTTAAGCCAGGTTCAGCAGGATGGCGCGAGTATTGTGGTTGGTCCGTTGCTGAAAAATAACGTTGAAGAGTTGCTTAAGAGCAACACCCCGCTGAACGTGCTGGCACTGAACCAGCCGGAGAATATCGAAAACCGCGTCAATATTTGTTACTTCGCGCTTTCACCGGAAGACGAAGCGCGCGATGCAGCGCGTCATATTCGTGACCAGGGTAAACAAGCGCCGCTGGTGCTGATCCCACGCAGTTCATTGGGCGATCGCGTAGCCAATGCGTTTGCGCAGGAGTGGCAGAAACTGGGCGGCGGCACCGTTCTGCAACAAAAATTTGGTTCCACCAGCGAATTACGCGCGGGTGTTAACGGCGGTTCTGGTATCGCTTTAACGGGTACCCCGATTACTCCCAGAGCGACAACCGACTCCGGCATGACGACCAACAATCCAACGCTGCAAACCACGCCAACCGATGACCAGTTCACCAATAATGGCGGTCGTGTCGATGCGGTGTACATTGTGGCAACGCCGGGTGAAATCGCTTTTATCAAACCGATGATCGCCATGCGTAACGGTAGCCAGAGCGGTGCAATGCTGTACGCCAGCTCCCGCAGCGCACAAGGCACCGCAGGCCCGGATTTCCGTCTGGAGATGGAAGGTTTGCAGTACAGCGAAATCCCGATGCTGGCGGGCGGTAATCTGCCGTTAATGCAGCAGGCACTCAGCGCGGTGAACAACGATTATTCGCTGGCTCGCATGTATGCGATGGGCGTTGATGCCTGGTCGTTGGCAAATCATTTCTCACAAATGCGCCAGGTTCAGGGTTTTGAAATCAACGGTAATACCGGAAGCCTGACGGCAAACCCGGATTGCGTGATTAACAGGAAGTTATCATGGCTACAGTACCAACAAGGTCAGGTAGTCCCCGCCAGTTAACCACCAAACAGACCGGCGATGCGTGGGAAGTACAAGCGCGTCGCTGGCTGGAAGGCAAAGGACTGCGATTTGTCGCCGCTAACGTGAACGAGCGTGGCGGCGAGATCGATCTGATAATGCGTGAAGGCCGGACCACCGTTTTTGTCGAGGTACGCTATCGCCGCTCTGCGCTTTATGGCGGCGCGGCAGCCAGTGTGACCCGCAGCAAACAACACAAATTATTACAGACTGCCCGCTTGTGGCTCGCGCGTCATAATGGGAGTTTTGATACTGTGGATTGCCGGTTCGATGTGGTAGCCTTCACCGGGAATGAGGTTGAGTGGATTAAGGATGCCTTTAATGACCACTCATAATTAAGGTTTAAGGATTAGCGTGCAAGAAAGAATTAAAGCTTGCTTCACTGAAAGCATTCAAACTCAAATTGCGGCGGCAGAGGCGCTTCCGGATGCCATCTCCCGTGCAGCCATGACGCTGGTTCAGTCTCTGCTCAATGGCAACAAAATCCTCTGTTGTGGTAATGGAACTTCCGCTGCCAATGCACAGCATTTTGCTGCCAGCATGATCAACCGTTTCGAAACGGAGCGGCCCAGCTTACCTGCCATTGCACTAAATACTGATAATGTTGTCTTAACGGCGATTGCCAACGATCGCTTACATGATGAAGTGTATGCAAAACAGGTGCGGGCGCTGGGTCATGCGGGAGATGTATTGTTAGCCATTTCCACCCGTGGCAACAGCCGCGATATTGTAAAAGCGGTAGAAGCTGCCGTTACGCGTGATATGACTATTGTGGCATTGACCGGCTATGACGGCGGCGAACTTGCAGGTTTGTTAGGGCCACAAGATGTGGAGATCCGCATTCCTTCGCATCGTAGTGCTCGCATTCAGGAAATGCATATGCTGACGGTAAATTGCCTGTGCGATCTGATCGATAACACGCTTTTCCCTCACCAGGATGTTTAAGGAGAATACATGAAGGCATTATCGCCAATCGCAGTCCTTATTTCCGCGCTGCTGTTGCAAGGTTGTGTTGCCGCTGCCGTAGTGGGTACCGCTGCTGTGGGTACCAAAGCCGCAACTGACCCACGCAGTGTCGGCACCCAGGTGGACGATGGTACCCTGGAAGTGCGCGTGAACAGCGCATTGTCGAAAGACGAACAGATTAAGAAAGAAGCCCGTATTAATGTCACGGCGTATCAGGGCAAAGTGCTGCTGGTTGGGCAGTCACCAAACGCTGAACTTTCGGCTCGCGCCAAACAGATTGCTATGGGCGTAGACGGTGCCAACGAAGTGTATAACGAGATTCGTCAGGGCCAGCCGATTGGTCTGGGCGAAGCGTCTAACGATACGTGGATCACCACCAAAGTGCGTTCGCAGCTCTTAACCAGCGACCTGGTGAAATCGTCCAACGTGAAAGTGACCACCGAAAACGGTGAAGTGTTCCTGATGGGGCTGGTGACTGAACGTGAAGCGAAAGCGGCGGCAGATATTGCCAGCCGGGTGAGCGGCGTAAAGCGGGTAACCACAGCGTTTACGTTTATTAAATAGCAGCCCCTTGTAATGCCTGATGCGACGCTTGCCGCGTCTTATCAGGCCTACAACGATGCAAACCGTAGGTCGGATAAGGCGTTTACGCCGCATCCGACATGTTTTCCCTCAAATCAGAACAACAGCGCCAGCCCGCCGACAATCACACCAGACACTGCCACCATCGCCCCTGTCAGCCATAAGGCTTTCGCTGGGAACGCTTTGCGCAGCATAATCAGTGACGGCAAACTCACCGCCGGGAGCGTCATCAACAATGCCAGCGCCGGAGCAGTTCCCATACCTGCCAGCATCATCGTTTGTACAATCGGAATTTCTGCTGCCGTGGGAATGACAAACAAGCATCCTGCTACCGCCATCGCCATCACCCACATCAGGCTGTTATCGACAGCACCATCGGCATGGGGGAATAACCAGACGCGAGCGGCACCCAACACCAGTACTGCAAGGATGTAAACCGGGATCGTACTCCAGAAAAGCGTCCATAGCGCCCTGCCCCAGCGGCTAAAAAAACCGCCCTGTGCTTCCGGTATGTCAATTTCGACCGGTGCCTGCGTTTGCGGTGTTTCACGCACCCATTTTTGCACCAGCGTCGCAATCAGCAACACCATCACCAGCCCGGCCACCAGACGAATCGCCGCAAAACCCCAGCCGAGGACAACCCCCATAAACACCAGCGTCGCCGGGTTTAACACCGGATTGCCCATCCAGAATGCCAGCGCACCGCCCATCGACACCTGTTGGCGACGCATTCCCGCCGCGACCGGAGCCGCACAGCAGGTACACATCATGCCCGGCAGCGAAAACAGCGTTCCCAGCAGCGTGCCGCGAAAGCGCGATTGCCCAAGCGTACGCAACAACCAGTCACGCGGGATCAGCACCTGAATCAACGAACCGAGGATCACCCCCAGCACTGCCGCTTTCCATACCGCGAGGAAATAGATCATCGCGTAATCCAACGCCGCCTGCCACGGATTAGCATCCGCCTGCGCAAGGATAGATTTACCGATACTGTGGGTTTCGGCAGCAGTAAACGCTTTGCCGTAGTAAGGTTGCCATTTCACATACCAGAGACCGGCAATGACAACGAGAAAGAAAAGCGCGGGTTTCCACCACTGAATGGGCGTTGCCGCCTGAGATGAAGACTGACCAGTCATAGCATTCCCCAGGAATAAGTTATGATAATTGAGCGCGTGAATATTACGCTCACTATCAATTCTTGGGAATAATTATTCAGCTCTTTTGCGTAATTCTGAAGAGCTTAAAATCGTCACACCTTCATGCCCGGGCCGCATCGCCTCTGCCAGCATGACCCGCGCCACGTCTCTCGCATCAATGGATTTCCAGTTACCGGGTAATAAACGGAACAGCGGCGCAAAAAGCGTTTCGTTCATCCGCTGTTTGCTACGATCGCCCAGTAACATCGACGGGCGAGCAATGGTCAATTTCGGCCAGTTCTGGGCGATTAATGCTTCTTCCATCTCCCCTTTGACGCGGTTATAGAAAAACGGCGAGTGGGCATTGGCACCCATAGCACTGACCACCAGCATATGCTGCGCGCCCAGTCGCCGCCCGGTTAATGCGGTATCCACTACCAGCGTGTAATCGGCATGAATAAACGCCTCTTTGCTCCCCGCTTCTCGCCGCGTGGTGCCGAGACAACAAAACACAATGTCGATGGGATCGGTGACCTGCGCCAGCGCGTCACTCAGTTGCGGATCATGGGGATTAAACACCCCGGGCATATCGCCCAACGGACGTCGCGTCGGCGCAGCAATGGCGTTAACTTTCGGTTCGTTAATCAACATCCGCAGCAGGTGACCGCCCACCAGCCCCGTTGCGCCTGTAATCAGTACCTGACTCATCTTCGCTCCTTTACAGAATTGTCTGCCTTGCGCTCCACGGCTCATGCACCAGGCTTAATAGACCATGAGGTAATTATCCCCGATTGTGGGAAATTCGCCTCATCCAATGCAACAACGCGGAGGAAGCATGAGTAAGAAAATTGCCGTTTTAATCACTGATGAATTTGAGGATTCAGAATTTACTTCACCCGCAGACGAGTTCCGTAAAGCCGGACACGAAGTGATTACCATTGAAAAACAAGCGGGTAAAACGGTGAAAGGCAAAAAAGGAGAAGCCAGCGTGACCATCGATAAATCCATCGATGAAGTGACGCCTGCGGAGTTTGATGCCCTGCTGCTACCGGGCGGCCATTCACCGGATTATCTGCGTGGGGACAACCGTTTTGTCACCTTTACCCGTGATTTTGTGAATAGTGGCAAACCGGTGTTTGCCATCTGTCACGGCCCGCAGTTGCTGATCAGCGCCGATGTGATTCGGGGGCGCAAGCTGACCGCAGTTAAACCGATCATTATTGATGTTAAAAATGCGGGCGCGGAATTTTACGATCAGGAAGTTGTGGTTGATAAAGATCAGCTGGTTACCAGCCGGACACCGGACGATCTGCCAGCGTTTAACCGCGAGGCGTTACGCCTGCTCGGTGCCTGAGTCGCGTAGCCAAATCATTTTTTTACCAAAGCCCAGCGTGTTGTCGGTGAATTTGATTTCATCGAGCCGGATTTCCCATACCGGGGCCGACAGCATTCTGGCAACCGGAAAGCGACGGTTGTACGCCTTGCGTGCGAGGTCGCTTTCCTCACCTTCCAGCCTGCGGATCTCACCTTTAAACTGCACACCGCGAATTAACGCTACTGTTTTCGGCTGACCGTTTACCGTTCCGGCAACTGCCGCCTGCGGCCCACTCATCTGCGCATGACGTGTTTTTTCTTCCGTCAAAATGTAGAAGGCGACTTTCTGTGCATCAAAAAGATAAAAGGCATTGGCGCACCAGAGTTCCCCTTCCTGCTGCACACACCAGGTGACAACATGTTGTTTTGCCAGCCAACGACTGATGGCGGTGAGTGTTTCCATTGCTGTTCTCTTTTATACTGTTGGCCTGACCTTAACATGTGACGCAGACGATGACACCCTGGTATCTTTACTTGATCCGTACCGCCGACAATAAGCTTTATACCGGGATCACCACGGATGTCGAACGCCGCTATCAGCAACATCAAAGCGGCAAAG
The DNA here is from genome assembly GCF_004352695.1 of Escherichia sp. KCJ4928. Classification (NCBI taxonomy): domain Bacteria; kingdom Pseudomonadati; phylum Pseudomonadota; class Gammaproteobacteria; order Enterobacterales; family Enterobacteriaceae; genus Escherichia; species Escherichia sp. KCJ4928. The sequence goes on along the minus strand of NZ_SJWV01000005.1, from coordinate 50,369 downwards.
GGGCGAAAGCACTGCGCGGGAAAGGAGAACTGACGCTGGCGTTTTCTGCGCCAGTGGGCGATCGTTCGCTGGCGTTACGGGCAGAATATCGCGTTAAGCAACTGACCAAACGGCAAAAAGAGCGTCTGGTAGCGGAAGGCGCAGGGTTTGCAGAGCTGTTGAGCAGCCTGCAAACCCCAAAGATTAAAAGCGATTGAAATGCTCGTGATACTCAACCAGGCCGGTAACGCCATTCAGCGCGTCATCCGCTAAACGATGTACCTGGAAGGCGCTTTCAGTGCCCGGCCAGCGGCAACGCAGATCGTGATGCGCCGCCAGTTCAAAGCCGAAACGACTGTACAGCGCCGGATCGCCCAGCGTCACCACTGCGGCATAGCCGAACTCATTAAGCGAATCGAGTCCTTCATAGACCAGTTGGCGTGCCAGCCCCTGTCCACGGTATTTTTCATCAACCGCCAACGGTGCCATGCCGACCCATTGCAGGTCTTCGCCCTGCACATCAACCGGACTAAATGCCACATAGCCAATGACCTGACCTTCGTCATCTGTCGCCACCAGCCCCAGCGTCAGAAAGCCATCTTCACGCAGATCGTGAACCAGCTTCGCTTCCGCATCACTTTCGAATGAGCGACGCAGCAGGGCATCAATACCCGGCGCATCAATGGGAATTTCTACTCGAATTAGCATGGTTCACCTACCGATGTCTGTTTGGTTTCAGGCGCGGTTTTCATTCCCGCCTCAACAAAATCCGCCAGTTGCAGCAGCATCATGCGTAAGGCTTTCGGCATTTGCTCCAGTTCAATGGCGTCCATCAGGTTTTTCACATACAGCCCCAGCTCCGTATCGCCTTCAATCACCAGCCGACGCTGGAAGAAGAGCGTATCCGGATCTTGTTTACGCGCCGCAATCATCAGCAGATCGCTGGCGTCGGCACTAAAACTCACATCAGCTTGCGCGTTCTGGCTGACCACCAGTTTGCCATTCACCACCGAGGTAAACCATTGCAGGTCAATATCACGCACATGAATACTTAACCAGCGGCCTTCAAGAAACTCCAGCTCACCATCATCCAGCGCCTGACGGAATTGCCAGCTTAAGACCTGCTCAAGAACCTGGCGTTTTAGCGCAAATGGCGTCAGTTTTACCGGTACACTCAACAGAGATGGCCCCAAATGCACAATACGGGAACGCAGTTTATCCAACACGAGTTTTACTCCCTGTTTCAACAATCATCCTATTTTGCCATATCAGAAAAATAACATAGCGGTATAAATCAACAATTCCATATGAAATTGCTGCTACCACCAATACAACTTTAACTGCCTTAAATCAAAAATTGTCGCAGCAAGGTTAACTAAAATCCCAGTTCGTTAACATTTTTGCGTTTTGATAGCGCAACCTTCAGGAAAAATTATGGAGCTGCTCTGCCCTGCCGGAAATCTCCCGGCGCTTAAGGCGGCCATCGAAAACGGCGCAGATGCTGTTTATATCGGGCTAAAAGATGATACCAATGCCCGTCACTTCGCCGGCCTTAACTTTACCGAGAAAAAATTGCAGGAAGCGGTGAGTTTTGTCCATCAACATCGCCGCAAACTTCACATCGCGATTAACACTTTTGCGCATCCGGACGGTTACGCCCGTTGGCAGCGTGCCGTGGATATGGCGGCGCAGCTGGGTGCCGACGCGCTGATCCTCGCCGACCTCGCCATGCTAGAGTACGCCGCCGAGCGTTACCCGCATATTGAGCGTCATGTGTCAGTGCAGGCTTCGGCGACCAATGAAGAGGCGATTAACTTTTATCATCGCCATTTTGACGTTGCTCGCGTGGTGCTGCCGCGCGTGTTGTCGATTCATCAGGTGAAACAACTGGCACGGGTCACACCTGTACCACTGGAAGTCTTTGCTTTCGGCAGCCTGTGCATTATGTCGGAAGGTCGTTGCTATCTGTCGTCGTATCTGACGGGTGAGTCGCCCAACACCGTAGGCGCGTGTTCTCCGGCCCGTTTCGTGCGCTGGCAACAAACGCCGCAGGGGCTGGAATCCCGCCTGAACGAAGTGCTGATCGACCGTTATCAGGACGGCGAAAACGCAGGTTATCCGACGCTATGTAAAGGGCGTTATCTGGTGGACGGCGAGCGCTATCACGCGCTGGAAGAACCAACCAGTCTCAATACCCTGGAACTGCTGCCGGAGTTAATGGCGGCGAATATTGCTTCGGTGAAAATTGAAGGCCGCCAGCGTAGCCCGGCGTATGTCAGCCAGGTGGCGAAAGTCTGGCGTCAGGCTATCGACCGTTGTAAGGCCGATCCGCAAAACTTCATACCGCAAAGCGCGTGGATGGAGACGCTCGGGTCGATGTCCGAAGGCACGCAGACCACCCTTGGCGCGTATCACCGTAAATGGCAGTGAGAAGAGCAATGAAATATTCCTTAGGGCCAGTGCTGTGGTACTGGCCAAAAGAGACGCTGGAAGATTTTTATCAGCAGGCCGCCACCAGCAGCGCCGACGTGATTTATCTTGGTGAAGCGGTATGCAGCAAGCGCCGGGCAACCAAAGTTGGCGACTGGCTGGAGATGGCAAAATCGCTCGCCGGAAGTGGCAAGCAGATTGTGCTCTCCACGCTGGCGCTGGTGCAGGCATCCTCTGAACTGGGCGAACTGAAACGCTATGTTGAGAACGGTGAGTTTCTGATTGAAGCCAGCGATCTCGGCGTGGTGAATATGTGCGCTGAACGCAAACTGCCGTTCGTCGCCGGGCACGCGCTGAACTGCTACAACGCGGTGACGCTGAAAATATTGCTCAAACAGGGCATGATGCGCTGGTGTATGCCGGTGGAGCTTTCCCGCGACTGGCTGGTGAATCTGCTTAATCAGTGCGATGAGCTGGGCATTCGCAACCAGTTTGAAGTGGAAGTCCTGAGCTACGGTCATCTACCGCTGGCCTACTCCGCCCGCTGCTTTACCGCGCGTTCGGAAGACCGCCCGAAAGATGAGTGTGAAACCTGCTGCATTAAGTATCCGAACGGGCGCAACGTGCTGTCGCAGGAAAACCAACAAGTGTTTGTACTCAATGGCATTCAGACCATGAGCGGCTACGTTTACAACCTCGGTAACGAGCTGGCATCCATGCAGGGGCTGGTTGATGTGGTCCGCCTGTCACCGCAGGGTACTGACACTTTCGCGATGCTCGACGCCTTCCGCGCTAATGAAAATGGCGCTGCGCCACTACCGTTGACGGCAAACAGCGACTGTAACGGCTACTGGCGGCGGCTGGCCGGGCTGGAGCTGCAAGCCTAAGTAAATATGCTCGTCATACTTCAAGTTGCATGTGCTGCATCTGCATTCGTTCACCCCAGTCACTTACTTATGTAAGCTCCTGAGGATTCACTCTCTTGTCGCCTTCCTGCAACTCGAATTATTTAGAGCACAGCTCACTTTGTTAACAACTTTAACTACTCTTTAATGCAGTATTAAAGATTAATCGGTAACAAAGTGAGCTGTTATGACTGATAAAACCATTGCGTTTTCGCTACTCGATCTGGCCCCCATTCCCGAAGGTTCTTCAGCGCGAGAAGCATTCTCCCACTCTCTCGATCTCGCCCGTCTGGCTGAAAAGCGCGGCTATCATCGCTACTGGCTGGCAGAACACCACAATATGACTGGCATTGCCAGTGCTGCCACGTCGGTATTGATTGGCTATCTGGCGGCGAATACCACCACGCTGCATCTGGGGTCTGGCGGCGTGATGTTGCCTAACCACTCACCGTTGGTCATTGCCGAACAGTTCGGCACGCTCAATACACTCTATCCGGGGCGAATCGATTTGGGGCTGGGTCGTGCGCCAGGTAGTGACCAACGGACAATGATGGCGCTGCGTCGCCATATGAGCGGCGATATTGATAATTTCCCCCGCGATGTCGCGGAGCTGGTGGACTGGTTTGACGCCCGCGATCCCAATCCGCATGTGCGCCCGGTACCAGGCTATGGCGAGAAAATCCCCGTGTGGTTGTTAGGCTCCAGCCTTTACAGCGCGCAACTGGCGGCGCAGCTTGGTCTGCCGTTCGCGTTTGCCTCACACTTCGCGCCGGATATGTTGTTCCAGGCGCTGCATCTTTATCGCAGCAACTTCAAACCGTCGGCACGACTGGAAAAACCATACGCGATGGTGTGCATCAATATTATCGCCGCCGATAGCAACCGCGACGCTGAGTTTCTGTTTACCTCAATGCAGCAAGCCTTTGTGAAGTTGCGCCGTGGCGAAACCGGGCAACTGCCGCCACCGATTCAAAATATGGATCAGTTCTGGTCGCCGTCCGAACAGTATGGTGTGCAGCAGGCGCTGAGTATGTCGTTGGTAGGTGATAAAGCGAAAGTGCGTCATGGCTTGCAGTCGATCCTGCGCGAAACCGACGCCGATGAGATTATGGTCAACGGGCAGATTTTCGACCACCAGGCGCGGCTGCATTCGTTTGAGCTGGCGATGGATGTTAAGGAAGAGTTGTTGGGATAGTGTGTCTTAACGCGGGAAGCCTTATCCGAGCTGGCAACGCTGTCCTACGTAGACCTGATAAGCGAAGCGCATCAGGCATTGTGTAGGCAGCAGAAATGTCGGATAAGGCACCGCTGATTACTGATACACCGGCAGTAAATTAAAGCTCGATAAAATATGGACCAGTGCGTTGCCAACGCCAAACACCAGAATCAGCGTAATCATCGGCTTGCCGCCCCAGACGCGGAATTTCGGGCTGCCAAAGCGTTTACGCGATGCGCGGGCTAACAGCGCCGGAACAATTGCCGCCCAGATGGTAGCTGCTAAACCAGCATAACCAATGGCGTACAGGAATCCGTTCGGGAACAGTAGACCACCCACAACAGGCGGGGCAAAGGTCAGCAATGCCGTTTTCAAGCGCCCCAGGGCTGAGTCATCGAAACCAAACAGATCTGCCAGATAGTCAAACAAACCCAGCGTTACGCCAAGGAACGAACTCGCTACCGCAAAGTTTGAGAACACGACCAGCAGAAGGTCCAGGCTACGGCTGTTCAGCACGCCGCTTAATGCCTGTACCAGCACATCAATATTACCGCCCTTCTCTGCAATACCGATAAACTCCGGACGCGGGATGTTACCCATCGTCGCCAGCAACCAGATGGTATACAGCGCCAGTGCCATCAGCGTACCGTACACCAGGCATTTCACGATGGTTTTCGGATCTTTGCCGTAATACTTCATCAGGCTTGGCACGTTACCGTGATAACCAAACGACGCCAGGCAGAACGGCAATGTCATCAGCAGATACGGCGCATAAGATGCATTGCTTTCTGCAACGTTGAACAATGTCGCAGGCTGCACATGCCCCAACAGGCTGCCAAAGGTGAGGAAGAAGGTAATGACTTTCGCCCCCAGCACAATCGCCGTCATGCGGCTGACGGCCTTAGTACTCAACCACACCACAAACGCTACCAGCAGTGCAAAACCAAAACCCGCCGCCCGTGCCGGGACGTTTAGCGACATCTCTGCGAAGGTGTGATGCAGAATTGAACCACTGGCAGAAATATAGGCATAGGTCAGGATATAGAGCACAAAGGCAATGGAAATACCGTTGACCACGTTCCAGCCTTTGCCCAGCAAATCTTTGGTGATGGTGTCAAAACTCGAACCGATTCGGTAATTCAGGTTAGCTTCCAGAATCATCAAGCCGGAATGCAGCATACAGAACCAGGTAAAGATCAGCGCCGCCATTGACCAGAAAAACCACGCCCCGGACATGACCACTGGCAGAGAAAACATCCCTGCGCCAATAATGGTGCCGCCGATAATCACCACGCCGCCAAGCAGCGACGGTGACGTTTGGGTGGTGGTTAGTGTTGCCATGAGGGCTTCTCTCCAGTGAAAAATAGTGCGACTGCGTTGTTATGCATTGCACTGTACCAGTACACGAGTACAAAAGACAGAAAAAAAGCCCCGATGGTAAAAATCGGGGCTGTATATATTATTTTACAGATTGTGTTCGCTGTTCAGCGATGATTACGCATCACCACCGAAACGACGACGACCGGTAGAGTCATCACGACGCGGAGCGCGGCCTTCACGACGTTCGCCGCTAAAACGACGACCATCACCACGGCCACCTTCACGGCGTTCACCGCTGAAGTTACGACCGCCTTCACGACGTTCGCCACCGAAACCACGACCACCGCCACGACGCTCACCGCCAGTATGCGGCTGTGCATCGCCCAGTAACTGCATGTTCATCGGCTTGTTGAGAATGCGAGTGCGCGTAAAGTGTTGCAGCACTTCACCCGGCATACCTTTCGGCAGTTCGATGGTGGAGTGAGAAGCAAACAGCTTGATGTTACCAATGTAACGGCTGCTGATGTCGCCTTCGTTAGCAATCGCACCAACGATATGACGAACTTCAACACCATCATCGCGGCCCACTTCAATGCGGTACAGCTGCATATCGCCAACATCACGACGTTCACGACGCGGACGATCTTCACGGTCACCACGCGGGCCACGGTCGTTACGATCGCGCGGACCACGGTCATCACGGTCACGGAATTCACGTTTCGGACGCATCGGCGCATCTGGCGGTACGATCAGAGTACGTTCACCCTGTGCCATTTTCAGCAGTGCCGCAGCCAGAGTTTCGAGATCCAGCTCTTCACCTTCTGCAGTCGGCTGAATTTTGCTCAGCAGTGCGCGGTATTGATCCAGATCGCTGCTTTCCAGCTGCTGCTGTACTTTAGCGGCGAATTTTTCCAGACGGCGTTTGCCCAGCAGTTCTGCGTTCGGCAGTTCTACTTCCGGAATAGTCAGCTTCATAGTACGTTCAATGTTGCGCAGCAGACGACGCTCGCGGTTCTCAACGAACAGCAGCGCGCGGCCAGCACGACCCGCACGACCGGTACGACCGATACGGTGAACGTAAGACTCAGAATCCATCGGGATATCGTAGTTAACTACCAGGCTGATACGCTCAACGTCCAGGCCACGGGCTGCAACGTCGGTCGCAATCAGGATGTCCAGACGACCATCTTTCAGGCGTTCCAGTGTCTGTTCACGAAGCGCCTGGTTCATGTCACCGTTCAGCGCGGCGCTGTTGTAGCCGTTACGCTCAAGAGCTTCAGCCACTTCCAGAGTCGCGTTTTTGGTACGAACGAAGATAATCGCCGCATCAAAATCTTCCGCTTCCAGGAAACGTACCAGTGCTTCGTTTTTGCGCATACCCCAGACAGTCCAGTAGCTCTGGCTGATGTCAGGACGGGTAGTCACGCTGGACTGAATGCGCACTTCCTGCGGCTCTTTCATAAAGCGGCGGGTAATGCGACGAATCGCTTCCGGCATGGTTGCAGAGAACAGAGCGGTCTGATGACCTTCCGGGATCTGCGCCATAATGGTTTCAACGTCTTCGATGAAGCCCATGCGCAGCATTTCGTCAGCTTCATCCAGAACCAGACCGCTCAGTTTAGAGAGGTCCAGAGTGCCACGTTTCAGGTGGTCCAGCAGACGGCCCGGAGTACCGACAACGATCTGCGGCCCCTGACGCAGGGCGCGTAATTGCACGTCATAACGCTGGCCGCCGTACAGAGCAACCACATTTACGCCGCGCATGTGTTTAGAGAAATCCGTCATTGCTTCAGCAACCTGTACCGCCAGTTCGCGGGTCGGTGCCAGCACCAGAATCTGTGGTGCTTTCAGCTCAGGATCAAGATTCTGCAACAGAGGTAAAGAGAATGCTGCAGTTTTTCCGCTCCCCGTCTGGGCCATACCCAGAACGTCGCGGCCATTCAGCAGATGTGGAATACACTCTGCCTGAATTGGAGATGGTTTTTCGTAACCCAGATCGTTAAGGGCTTCAAGGATAGGAGCCTTCAGGCCCAGATCTGCAAAAGTGGTTTCGAATTCAGCCATGTAGTACGTGTGCCTCAAAATTAATGGCGGCCAGTCTACATAACTCATCATGAAATTGATCAGCAATTTTCATTGAAAAGTGTGAACCGGCTCAAAGTAGGTGTATTAACGAACAACAACGCCCTCACCCGTTAAGGTGATGGCAATCAAAAAAGATTACGGGCTGATGTGTACGTCAGCTATTGCTGGTCCGATTCTGCCAGGTCATCTTGGTCCTGGCCCAGGAGCGATAATTCCAACAATGCGTATCGGTGCTCAACAAAGTTATGAACGTTGTTGGCAACCGCCAGTTTGAACAGTGCCGTGGCGCTGTCCAAATCCCCCAGACTTAGGTAGTACTTACCTAAATAGAAGTTGGTTTCACTGAGATGCTCAGCGAGCGAGGTGTTATCCGTTGCGTCCGCCTTGAGCCTTTCCATTAACGTTTGTTCGCTAATGTTGCCCAGGTAGAACTCGACAATGTTCCATCCCCACTGTTCCTTATCCGATTTTTCGAAGTGCTGTTTCAACACTTCTTTAGCCTGCTTCTCATCGAGCTTCTGCTCGGCGAGATAAAGCCACAGACTACGGAAAGGATCATTGGGATCGTCTTGATAAAACGCCAGCAGATCATCTTGCGCTAACTTGTCACGACCGCCGTAATATAATGCGATCCCGCGATTCAAGTGCGCGTAGTTGTAAGTTGGATCAAGCTCAAGTACAGAATCAAACGCTTCATAGGCAGCATCAAAATTGCCTGCCTGCGTTAAATATATGCCTAAGTAATTGAATACTTCAGGCATATCCGGTCGGATTGCCAGCGCTTGCGAAAAATCGTTACGCGCTAATGCCCTCAGACCGAGACTATCATACAACACTCCGCGCTCATATAAAAGCTGTGCGCGTTCGTCATCGGTTAAAGCCCGACTGGCAAGGATTTGTTCCATACGTGCCAGAATCACTTCCTGCTGTAAAGTCGGTTGCAATGGTACCGCGAGGACTTCACTTTTACGCCAGGAAGTATTACTGCATCCTGCAAGCGTAAGTGCTGTCGCAACGAAACACCAGCGCAAAAAAGGCTTCATTTCCCACTCCCGAAGACCACGGTTGAATGAACGTCCTGTTCCCGGTTGCTAACAAGGCGTCCTGCCCGGTTAAAAGCCCCCCGCCGCAGCGGAGGGCAAATGGCAACCTTACTCGCCCTGTTCAGCAGCCGGAGCTTCCGGTGCTGCAGCAGGTTGAGACTGCTCAGTCGCTTCTTTAATGCTCAGACGGATACGGCCCTGGCGATCAACTTCCAGAACTTTCACCGGTACTTCCTGACCCATCTGCAGGTAATCGGTCACTTTCTCAACGCGTTTGTCAGCGATTTGAGAGATGTGGACCAGACCTTCTTTACCGCCGCCGATGGCAACAAATGCGCCAAAGTCAACGATACGGGTCACTTTACCAGTGTAGACGCGGCCCACTTCGATTTCTGCAGTGATCTCTTCGATACGACGAATAGCATGTTTCGCTTTCTCGCCGTCGGTCGCTGCGATCTTCACAGTACCGTCATCTTCGATTTCGATGGTAGTGCCAGTTTCTTCGGTCAGGGCACGGATAACAGAGCCGCCTTTACCGATAACGTCTTTGATCTTATCCGGGTTGATCTTGATGGTATGGATACGCGGTGCGAACTCAGAGATATCGCCACGCGGCGCGTTGATCGCCTGTTCCATTACGCCCAGGATATGCAGACGCGCACCTTTAGCCTGGTTCAGCGCAACCTGCATGATCTCTTTGGTGATACCTTCAATTTTGATATCCATCTGCAGTGCAGAGATACCGTCGCGGGAACCTGCAACTTTGAAGTCCATATCGCCCAGATGATCTTCGTCGCCCAAAATGTCAGACAGTACAACGTAGTTGTCGCCTTCTTTCACCAGACCCATTGCGATACCCGCAACGGCAGCTTTGATTGGCACACCTGCGTCCATCAGCGCCAGAGACGCGCCGCACACGGAAGCCATAGAAGAAGAACCGTTGGATTCGGTGATTTCAGACACTACACGTACGGTGTACGGGAATTTGTCCATATCCGGCATGACTGCCAGCACGCCGCGCTTCGCCAGACGACCGTGACCAATTTCACGACGCTTCGGAGAACCGACCATGCCGGTTTCGCCTACGGAGTACGGAGGGAAGTTGTAGTGGAACAGGAAGGTATCGGTACGTTCGCCCATCAGTTCATCAAGAACCTGCGCGTCACGAGCGGTACCCAGCGTTGCAGTGACCAGTGCCTGCGTTTCACCGCGGGTGAACAGCGCAGAACCGTGAGTACGCGGCAGCACGCCAGTACGCACATCCAGACCACGGATCATATCTTTTTCACGACCGTCGATACGCGGTTCGCCTGCCAGTACGCGGCTACGAACAACGTTTTTCTCGATAGCGTGCAGAATTTCACCCAGTTCGTTTTCGTCCAGGGTTTCGTCTTCAGCAAGCAGCGTCGCGATGGTTTCAGATTTGATGACATCAACCTGCGCATAACGCTCTTGTTTGTCGGTGATGCGGTAAGCATCGCTCAGGCGAGCTTCAGCCAGTGCAGCAACGCGCGCGTTCAGCGCTTCGTTTACCGGCTCCGGCTGCCAGTCCCAACGTGGTTTACCGGCTTCTTTCACCAGTTCATTGATGTTCTGAATAACAACCTGCTGTTGTTCATGACCGAACACTACTGCGCCCAGCATCTGGTCTTCGCTCAGCAGTTCAGCTTCAGATTCAACCATCAGAACAGCGGCTTCAGTACCGGCAACAACCAGATCCAGTTTGCTCTCTTTCAGCTCGTCCTGAGTCGGGTTCAGTACGTACTGGTCATTGATGTAACCTACGCGAGCAGCACCAATCGGACCATTGAACGGAATACCAGACAGAGACAGTGCTGCGGAAGCACCAATCATCGCGACGATATCCGGGTTAACTTGCGGGTTAACAGAAACCACGGTGGCGATAACCTGAACTTCGTTGACGAAGCCTTCCGGGAACAGCGGGCGAATCGGGCGGTCAATCAGACGCGCGATCAGGGTTTCGCCTTCGCTTGGGCGGCCTTCACGACGGAAGAAGCTACCCGGGATACGACCAGCAGCGTAGGTACGCTCCTGATAGTTAACGGTCAGTGGGAAGAAGTCCTGACCTGGTTTGGCTTTTTTCTGGCCAACAACGGTAACAAATACCGCGGTGTCATCCATGCTAACCATAACAGCGGCAGTAGCCTGACGAGCCATCATGCCGGTTTCCAGAGTCACGGTGTGTTGGCCGTACTGGAATTTACGAACGATCGGATTAAGCAATGTAATATCCTTTCTCTTTCTTAGACAGTACCTTACGGCACTGGTGTTAATACCCGATCTTCTGCGCATCCTCGCGACTAATGACAACCCTAACCCAGCTCTATGTGGGTAAAGCCTCTCATTAGCCGCGCGAACCTCTGCAACGGAAGATCATTCATAGCAACAATACATTAGTTTCCAGTGAATTGCTGCCGTCAGCTTGAAAAAAGGGGCCACTCAGGCCCCCTTTTCTGAAACTCGCAAGAATTAGCGACGCAGACCCAGGCGCTCGATGAGCTGGGTGTAACGTGCTACGTCTTTACGTTTCAGGTAGTCGAGCAGTTTACGACGCTGAGAAACCATGCGCAGCAGACCACGACGGCTGTGGTGATCTTTTTTGTGCTCTGCAAAGTGGCCCTGCAGGTGGTTGATCTGTGCAGTCAGCAGTGCTACCTGAACTTCGGTAGAACCGGTGTCGTTTGCGTCACGACCAAACTCAGAAACGATTTTAGCTGTTGCTTCAGTACTTAGAGACATTTTAAAACTCCAAAGTATATAGAATGAAAGGACGCCGATCTCTAATTCAGCGATCCCAGTGTACGTTACGCAAAGTGTTAAACAATTTACGCGACGTTAAGCGGCAGTATTCTACTCGTAGCGACCTGTTATCGCAAGACGGTTAACATTACGCCGGGTATTCAACCACCAGGCGACGAGGCGCAACGCGGCCTTCATCGTCAATTTCGCCCATACCGATAAATTTGCCGTTCTCACCTTCTGTAACGCGAACCAGTCCTTCCAGCGGCGCACCGGATGTACGAACTGGGTTACCATTTTTGAAGTAAACAGAAGACGTTAACGGAAGATTCACCACCGGGTAGTCCGAAGCTGGACTGTCCATTGGCATCAGTAATGGATCAAGTAACTCCGCAGCCGGAATATCCTGCTGTTCGGCTTGTTCGACCAGTTCACGCAGATGTTCCAGGGTCACCATCCGTTCAACCGGATATTTACTTACCGCCAGACGACGCAGGTAAATAACATGCGCGCCACAACCGAGTTTTTCACCCAGGTCATCAATGATGGTGCGGATATAAGTGCCTTTTGAGCAGTGAATTTCCAGCTCCAGCTCATTGCCTTCGTGGCGAATAAACAGCAATTCATAAACGGTAATCGGGCGCGCTTCACGCGGTACTTCAATGCCCTGACGCGCATATTCGTACAGTTTTTTACCCTGATATTTCAGTGCTGAATACATCGAAGGGATCTGTTCGATATCGCCACGGAAAGTATCCAGCGCCGCCGCCAGTTGCTCTGCGCTAAAGGTTACCGGACGTTCTTCAACGATTTGTCCGTCGGCATCAGAAGTATCGGTACGCTGTCCAAGACGCGCAATGACCCGATAGCGTTTGTCGGAGTCCAGCAGATACTGGGAAAACTTCGTCGCTTCCCCGAGGCAAATTGGCAACATGCCAGTTGCCAGCGGGTCCAGCGCACCGGTATGCCCGGCACGGTTGGCGTTATAAATCCGTTTCACTTTTTGCAGCGCATCATTGCTGGACATACCCTGCGGTTTATCCAGCAACAAAACGCCGTTAATGTCGCGACCGCGACGACGAGGACGACTCATTAGTCCTCCTTGCTGTCGTCCGGGTTAACACGACGTTCTTCGTCATGTTTGACCACGCTGGTCACCAGGTTTGACATGCGCATCCCTTCAACCAGAGAGTTGTCGTAGAAGAAGGTCAGTTCCGGCACGATACGCAGGCGCATCGCTTTCCCCAGCAGGCTGCGGATGAAACCAGAAGCTTCTTGCAACGCTTTGATGCCCGCTTTAACCGCGTCTTCATCTTTGTCGTTGAGGAACGTCACATATACTTTGGCATACGCCAGGTCGCGAGACATTTCGACACCGGAAACGGTGGTCATCATGCCCAGGCGAGGATCTTTAATTTCACGCTGCAGGATGAGAGCGATCTCTTTTTGCATTTCCTGCGCTACGCGCTGCGGGCGACCAAATTCTTTCGCCATAATAAATTCTCCTGACAAAAAAGGGGCTGTTAGCCCCTTTTTAAAATTAATTTCAGGTGGAAGGGCTGTTCACGTTGGCCTGATAAGACGCGCCAGCGTCGCATCAGGCAATCCATGCAGGATGTGGCGTAAACGCCTTATCCCGCATGGAACCCTAAAAACCTTAAGCGATGGTACGTTGGATTTCGATGATTTCGAATACTTCGATCACATCGCCAGTGCGGACGTCGTTGTAGTTCTTAACGCCGATACCACATTCCATACCGTTACGGACTTCGTTAACGTCATCTTTGAAGCGGCGCAGGGACTCCAGCTCGCCTTCGTAGATAACCACGTTGTCACGCAGAACGCGGATCGGGTTGTGACGTTTAACCACACCTTCGGTAACCATACAGCCTGCGATGGCACCAAATTTCGGTGATTTGAACACGTCACGAACTTCCGCCAGACCGATAATCTGCTGTTTCAGTTCCGGAGACAGCATACCGCTCATCGCCGCTTTCACTTCGTCAATCAGGTTATAGATGACGGAGTAGTAACGCAGATCCAGGCTTTCCGCTTCAATCACTTTACGTGCAGAGGCATCAGCACGTACGTTGAAGCCAACCAGGATGGCGTTGGACGCCGCAGCCAGGGTGGCGTCGGTTTCGGTGATACCACCTACGCCAGAACCGATGATCTTCACTTTAACTTCGTCAGTAGACAGTTTCAGCAAGGAGTCGGAGATCGCTTCCACAGAACCCTGTACGTCTGCCTTCAGGACGATGTTCACTTCGTGAACTTCGCCTTCGGTCATGTTGGCGAACATGTTCTCGAGTTTAGATTTCTGCTGACGCGCCAGTTTAACTTCGCGGAATTTACCCTGACGATACAGTGCAACTTCACGCGCTTTCTTCTCGTCACGTACAACGGTAACTTCATCACCCGCAGCCGGTACGCCGGACAGGCCGAGGATTTCCACCGGAATGGACGGACCCGCTTCCAGCACTTCCTGACCCAGTTCGTTACGCATCGCACGAACACGACCGTATTCGAAGCCACACAGAACGATATCGCCCTTGTGCAGAGTACCTTCACGTACCAGAACGGTAGCAACCGGACCACGACCTTTATCGAGGAAGGATTCGATAACCGCACCGCTCGCCATACCTTTACGTACCGCTTTCAGCTCCAGAACTTCCGCCTGCAGCAGGATAGCGTCCAGCAGTTCATCGATACCAGTACCCGCTTTCGCAGACACATGTACGAACTGGCTTTCACCGCCCCACTCTTCCGGCAGGATGCCGTACTGGGAGAGTTCGTTCTTAACGCGATCCGGATCGGCTTCTGGTTTATCGATCTTGTTCACTGCAACGACCACCGGAACCTGCGCCGCTTTCGCGTGCTGGATTGCTTCGATCGTCTGCGGCATTACGCCGTCGTCGGCAGCAACAACCAGGACTACGATGTCCGTTGCCTGCGCACCACGAGCACGCATTGAAGTAAACGCGGCGTGCCCTGGGGTGTCCAGGAAGGTGATCATGCCGTTTTCAGTTTCAACGTGGTATGCACCAATGTGCTGGGTAATGCCGCCCGCTTCGCCAGAGGCCACTTTCGTTGAACGAATGTAGTCCAGCAGAGAGGTCTTACCGTGGTCAACGTGACCCATGATGGTCACAACCGGCGCGCGCGGTTCAGCCGCAGCACCCGTGTCACGGTCGCTCATTACCGCCTCTTCCAGCTCGTTTTCACGACGCAGGATAACTTTATGGCCCATCTCTTCAGCAACCAGCTGTGCGGTTTCCTGATCGATAACCTGGTTGATGGTTGCCATTGCGCCCAGTTTCATCATCGCTTTGATGACCTGAGAGCCTTTAACCGCCATCTTGTTCGCCAGTTCGCCAACGGTGATAGTTTCGCCGATCACAACGTCACGGTTAACGGCCTGAGCAGGCTTCTGGAAGCCTTGCTGCAGGGAAGAACCTTTACGTTTTCCGCCTTTACCGCCACGTACTGCTGCGCGTGCTTCTTCACGATCAGCTTTTGATTCAGCGTGTTTGTTACCTTTCTTCGGACGCGCTGCTTTCGCGTTACGACCACGGCCACGGCCGCCTTCGACTTCACGATCGCTTTCGTCTTCGGCCTGGCGAGCATGTTGAGAAGTAGTGACGTGATAATCGCTGGAATCTTCAGTCGGTTCCGCGTTATCAGTCCATTTGTTTTCTTCCGCCATACGACGTGCTTCTTCAGCAACGCGACGTGCTTCTTCTTCGAGTTTACGACGCGCTTCTTCTTCAGCTTTACGCTTGAGCTCTGCAGCTTCCTGCTCACGGCGGGCTTTTTCAGCCTGGGCGTTTTTAGTCATATCGTCTTGTTGATTGCTCACTTTGTCTTTTTCCGCAGCTTCACGTTTCGCTTGTTCAGCAGCTTCACGCTTAGCTTGTTCTGCGGCCTCACGTTCAGCTTTTTGTTGCGCCTCGCGTTTAGCCGATTCTTCTGCCTCACGACGGGCTTGCTCTTCCGCTTCACGCTGCGCTTGCTCTTCCGCTGCAAGGCGTTCAGCCTCTTGCGGATCGCGTTTCACAAAGGTGCGTTTCTTGCGGACTTCGATTTGTACCGATTTGCTTTTTCCACCGGTACCAGGAATGTTAAGGGTGCTGCGCGTTTTACGCTGCAGCGTCAATTTGTCCGGGCCTGAATTTTTCTGATTCAGGTGGTCAATCAAAGTCTGTTTCTCTTGTGCAGACACAGAGTCGTCAGCAGACTTCCGGATACCTGCATCAGCAAATTGCTGTACCAGGCGTTCCACGGAGGTCTGTCGCTCTGCGGCCAGCGTTTTAATCGTTACATCTGTCATGCTGTTCCTTCCTGCTACAGTTTATTACGCTTCGTCACCGAACCAGCAAATATTACGGGCAGCCATAATCAGTGCTCCGGCTTTTTCGTCGGTCAACCCTTCGATATCAGCCAGATCATCAATGCCCTGTTCGGCGAGATCTTCCAGCGTACAAACGCCACGGGCGGCCAGTTTGAATGCCAAATCACGATCTACCCCTTCAAGGTTCAGCAGATCGTCAGCCGGTTTGTTATCACCGAGGCTTTCTTCCTGGGCCTGTGCAATGGTGGCCAGTGCATTTTTAGCACGCTCGCGCAGTGCTTCAACGGTCGGCTCATCAAGGCCTTCGATTTCCAACAGCTCTTTCATCGGCACATAGGCCAGTTCTTCCAGCGTCGAGAAGCCTTCTTCTACCAGAACAGTCGCGAAGTCTTCGTCGATGTCGAGATATTTGGTGAAGGTGTCGATCGCTGCGTGCGCTTCCGCCTGATGCTTAGCCTGCAGGTCGTCAACGGTCATCACGTTGAGTTCCCAACCGCTCAGCTGCGAAGCCAGACGCACGTTCTGACCGTTACGGCCAATCGCCTGCGCCAGGTTACCGGCTTCAACGGCGATATCCATGGTGTGTTTATCTTCATCCACCACGATAGAAGCAACGTCTGCCGGTGCCATTGCGTTAATCACAAACTGCGCCGGGTTATCATCCCACAGGACGATATCGATACGCTCGCCGCCCAGTTCAGTAGAAACCGCCTGAACACGCGCGCCACGCATACCTACACAGGCACCTACCGGATCGATACGTTTATCGTTGGTTTTCACCGCGATTTTCGCACGAGAACCCGGATCGCGAGCCGCTGCTTTAATTTCAATCACTTCTTCGCCGATTTCTGGCACTTCAATACGGAACAGTTCGATCAGCATTTCCGGCTTGGAACGAGTGACGAACAGTTGCGCGCCACGCGCTTCCGGGCGAACGGAATAGAGCACGCCACGAACGCGGTCGCCAGGGCGGAAGTTTTCACGCGGCAGCATATCTTCGCGCAGGATCACGGCTTCAGCATTGTTGCCCAGATCCAGAGAGATGTTGTCGCGGTTTACTTTTTTCACCACGCCGGTGATGATTTCACCTTCGTGTTCACGGAACTGATCAACCACCATCGCACGTTCGGCTTCACGCACTTTCTGCACGATAACCTGTTTTGCCGTCTGGGTAGTGATACGGTCAAAGGTAACAGACTCAATCTGATCTTCAACGTAATCGCCCAGGTTCAGGCTTTCATCTTCATAACGTGCGGCTTCAAGGGTGATTTCCTTGGTCGGCTGGGTGACTTCATCAACAACTAACCAGCGACGGAAGGTGTCAAAATCACCGCTTTTGCGATCGATCTGTACGCGGACGTCGATCTCTTGTTCATATTTTTTCTTTGTTGCTGTCGCCAGCGCGCTTTCCAATGCTTCGAAAATCTTCTCGCGAGGTAGCGCCTTTTCATTGGATACGGCTTCAACTACAGCCAAAATTTCTTTGTTCATCGCGGGCTTTTCACCTCATCCAGACTATTAAAAGTGGGGAACCAGGTTCGCCTTCTGGATATTACTCAGCGCGAACACTTCATCTTTACCTTCGACGGTAACTGTGATCATTTCACCGTCTACCGCTTTGATAACGCCCTGCCATTTACGACGGTTTTGTACCGCCATACGGAGAACCAGAGTCACCTCTTCTCCGACAAAACGGGCGTAGTGTTCAGCCGTGAACAGTGGGCGATCGAGACCCGGTGAGGAGACTTCCAGGTTATAAGCAACGGTGATGGGATCTTCAACATCCAGCACAGCACTTACCTGGTGGCTCACATCAGCACAATCATCAACATTGATGCCATCTTCACTATCAATATAGATGCGCAGTGTGGATGTGCGACCGCGAATAAATTCGATGCCAACCAGTTCAAAACCCAGGGCCTCAACTGGCGCAGTAATCATCTCTGTTAATTTTTGCTCTAATGTGGACAAGCCCACCCCCAAGACATAAAAAAAGGGCTTAAAGCCCAGTTATTCTGTAGTCAGATAACAAAAAACCCCGATAAATCGGGGCTTTATATAACTGAACCCTATAACCGCAACTGCGGTCTGGAGCACTTTCCAGAAGGATTTTTTCAAATCCCACTACGAAGGCCGAAGTCTTCACAGTATATTTGAAAAAGGACTCTAAGGGAAAGTGGTTGCGGGGGCCGGATTTGAACCGACGACCTTCGGGTTATGAGCCCGACGAGCTACCAGGCTGCTCCACCCCGCGCCTGAAACGTGGCAAATTCTACTCGTTTTGGGTAAAAGATGCAAATACTGCTGGGATTTGGTGTACCGAGACGGGACGTAAAATCTGCAGGCATTATAGTGATCCATGCCACATTTTGTCAACGTTTATTGCTAATCACGTGAATGAATATCCAATTCACTTTCATTTGTTGAATACTTTTGCCTTCTCCTGCTCTCCCTTAAGCGCATTATTTTACAAAAAACACACTAAACTCTTCCTGTCTCCGATAAAAGATGATTAAATGAAAACTCATTTATTTTGCATAAAAATTCAGCGAGAGCGGAAATCCAGGCTCATCATCAGTTAATTAAGCAGGGTGTTATTTTATGACGACGATTCTCAAGCATCTCCCGGTAGGTCAACGTATTGGTATCGCTTTTTCTGGCGGTCTGGACACCAGTGCCGCACTGCTGTGGATGCGACAAAAGGGAGCGGTTCCTTATGCATATACTGCAAACCTGGGCCAGCCAGACGAAGAGGATTATGATGCGATCCCTCGTCGTGCCATGGAATACGGCGCGGAGAACGCACGTCTGATCGACTGCCGCAAACAACTGGTGGCCGAAGGTATTGCCGCTATTCAGTGTGGCGCATTTCATAACACCACCGGCGGCCTGACCTATTTCAACACGACGCCGCTGGGCCGCGCCGTGACTGGTACCATGCTGGTTGCTGCGATGAAAGAAGATGGCGTGAATATCTGGGGTGACGGTAGCACCTATAAAGGAAACGATATCGAACGTTTCTATCGTTATGGTCTGCTGACCAATGCTGAACTGCAGATTTACAAACCGTGGCTTGATACTGACTTTATTGATGAACTGGGCGGCCGTCATGAGATGTCTGAATTTATGATTGCCTGCGGTTTCGACTACAAAATGTCTGTCGAAAAAGCCTACTCCACAGACTCCAACATGCTTGGTGCAACGCATGAAGCGAAGGATCTGGAATACCTCAACTCCAGCGTCAAAATCGTCAACCCGATTATGGGCGTGAAATTCTGGGATGAGAGCGTGAAGATCCCGGCAGAAGAAGTCACAGTACGCTTTGAGCAAGGTCATCCGGTGGCGCTGAACGGTAAAACCTTTAGCGACGACGTAGAAATGATGCTGGAAGCTAACCGCATCGGCGGTCGTCACGGCCTGGGCATGAGCGACCAGATTGAGAACCGTATCATCGAAGCGAAAAGCCGTGGTATTTACGAAGCTCCGGGGATGGCACTGCTGCACATTGCGTATGAACGTCTGTTGACCGGTATTCACAACGAAGACACCATTGAGCAGTATCACGCGCATGGTCGTCAGTTGGGCCGTCTGCTGTACCAGGGGCGTTGGTTTGACTCCCAGGCGCTGATGCTGCGTGACTCTCTGCAACGCTGGGTTGCCAGCCAGATCACTGGTGAAGTTACCCTGGAGCTGCGCCGTGGGAACGATTATTCAATCCTGAATACCGTCTCAGAGAACCTGACCTACAAGCCAGAGCGTCTGACGATGGAAAAAGGCGACTCGGTGTTCTCGCCAGATGATCGTATTGGTCAATTGACCATGCGTAATCTGGATATCACTGATACCCGAGAGAAACTTTTTGGTTATGCCAAAACTGGCCTGCTCTCCTCCTCTGCCACTTCAGGCGTGCCGCAGGTGGAGAATATGGAAAACAAAGGCCAGTAATTCGACATCAACCCTGCCCTTCAGGGGTGGGGTTACCTTGCTTATCCTCTGTAAACTCCTTTCTGAGCATCACATAATCGAAAACATCATGGTTTGCATCCACAACCCGTGAGTCTCCTTTATAGTGTGCAATCACTTCCTCAAGCGTTTGCGGCTGTTCCGGCTTTGTTACCCCCATCCACGCATTAATAAGGTAATTATTGTAAGCTGTCGAAAAGATGTTGTTTTCCGTTGTGCGATCCACGCCATCCCCAAGAACGGGGCTATACCAGATAAACATCGGGACATGATATGCCTGCTGGCTAGCCTCCCTGCCTCCATGAAAATAGACGTTCTTCTTCGTAGGGTCACGTTCCAGGCCGTGGTCGGCAAAATACATGACCGAGGCGCGGCGATCTTTTAATAATTCAAAAACCTGACCTAGCAAACTATCTGTGTAATGAATGGAGTTGTCATAGCAGGCATCCTGATCGTCCTGCGGTTGAAACACGGCGCTGGATTGCGGATAGGCGCTACAAGCCGGTTCATGGCTTCCATTTAAATGAAGAACAATCAGTTTCTTTTGCTGCGTATTTTGCTGTAATGCTTGCGATAAATGCGGCAACAACAATTCATCAAATCCTCTGACATAAACTGTTTCCATGGCGCGCATGGCGATACTGGTAACTGCTGTACCATTCTGCCGAAAAGCGGATTGCGAGCTTAGCCAGAAAGTCTGAAATCCTGCTTGATTAGCCATATTAATAATGTTGTCGGGGTAATTATGAATGTCATGACTCAAAACAGAATCAGCAGTTAAAGAAAGGGGAACCGACAGCGCAGTGTAAGGTGCGCCGCTTATTGCTTGATTAAACAGTTTGATCTGTTTTCTTTGTGCTTCAACTTGCGGTGTCGTAGAGCGTGTATATCCATACAAAGACATATTGTCGACACGTACAGACTTCCCCACAATCAACACGTAGGTATCAATACCTGTATCCCTGACTGATAATTGAAAATACGGCACCGTGTTTGCAATTGAGAGTAATCTTTGATGCTCTTTCGCTGCTAAAGCAAAATAGTTGAGATTGAAAAACGGCGTATAGGTAGCAAATCGCGACGCTAGTATATATGGACTGAACGCTTTTTTATTTTTTGCATCTTTATAAGCAAATTGACAAGCGGAAAATAAACTGCCCGAAATGACAATCAGCAATAATATTCCTGTCACTTTTTTTGTCGGCAAGGAAACATCATATTTTATTATTACTGCCAAAAAAAGAAGGGATAAAAAAGCAAAGGCACATAGATAAGGGATATACATCCCCAGCATTTTGACAACTTCATCCGGATCACTCTGGAGCACACTAATCGCAAATCCATCATTGAAAGTTGTACCAAAGGTACACCATGAATAGAGGCTAATACTCATGTCTGCCGCAGTCAGTAACACAAATGGTGCGGCAACAAGCAGGCGAAGCGGAAGGGATGATATACGTTTTACAACCAGGATGGTCAGGACGAAGAACAGCAATCGCTGAACCATATGCGCGCCGGAAGAGGCGACTAAGTTCGTAATACCAAAAACAATAACACAAAGATACAACAACCAATGAGATTTAAAACTTCTAGCAAATTTGTTGAATACTGTCATCCAGAAATCCAAGTTCACAACCAATATAAACAATTATCAACAATGTTCAATTTTATATCAGACATGTTTTTCAACTCTGATCCATATCAGACCGAAACACTGTTAGTTTTTTCTTTTTAAATGATGCGGCCATTGCGTTCTCAGTAATTAAATAACATTATCAATGCGTATCTAAACATTACGCAGAACGTAGCCATCAGTAGTTATACTGACAGGAGCAGGATGGTTTATCGAGAAGTAAACATATCCGTATTCGTACCGGAACTGGAGTTGACACAATAAAGTGCCAATTATGTCAGCAGAAGGGAAAAGTTTATAACTAAGGCGTACCGGCACCATCGTTTCAAGGTACCAGCTACGAGTAAAGCAACTGGACGAGATACAGATACCTGACAACCATTCCTCAGACCAGGACCAAAACGAAAAAAGACGCTTTTCAGCGTCTCTTTTCTGGAATTTGGTACCGAGGACGGGACTTGAACCCGTAAGCCCTATTGGGCACTACCACCTCAAGGTAGCGTGTCTACCAATTCCACCACCTCGGCACGGATACTACTTTTTAGTTCGGGATATCGCTGGTCGGCTTAGCCGGAGCAGCTGGTTGAGTTTGTTCGGTTTTCACCGGTGCACTCAGATTTTCCCATTCGCTACCTTTATTGGTTTTGTTGCTATTGATGTTACCCAGCACCAGACTGATGATGAAGAATAACGTTGCCAGCAGCGCCGTCATGCGGGTCATGAAGTTACCAGAACCACTTGAACCAAACAGCGTAGCGGAAGCGCCTGCTCCGAAGGAGGCTCCCATATCAGCGCCTTTACCTTGCTGCAGCATGATCAGACCAACAAGGCCAATTGCCACAATAAGGAAAACTACTAAAAGAGCTTCGTACATAATCAACCTGTTCCTTGCGGAGTTGCCGCGTACCAATGCTTCAACCAATAAAGCGGGAGTTTTTAATCTTTCCCACTGAAGCGGGTGTGAATACTAACCAAAGCGAATGACCTTCGCAAGGGCAATTTTATCGCATTGTATCAACTGCGGAAAAAAACAGCAAAACCGATGTGTTCGCTGAGAAAAAAGGCGACAATCGCCGCCTTTTTAGCCAGTTATCTAACGCTTTAAACGGCTTTTACTGCATCGGCGATGCGGTGTGCAAATTCAGTCACCTGCGCTTCGTCTTCGCCTTCCACCATCACGCGAATTAACGGTTCGGTGCCGGATTTACGCAGCAACACGCGTCCACGGTTGCCCAGCGCAGCTTCAACCTCTGCGGTCACGGCTTTAACTGACTCATGCTCAAGTGGATCGCCGCTACCTGCGGTGTAACGTACGTTAACCAGAATCTGCGGGAACATTTTCATGCCGCTGCAAAGGTCATGCAGGCTCATATGGTTACGTGCCATCGCCGCCAGCACCTGCAAGCCAGCAACGATGCCGTCACCGGTAGTAGTTTTATCCAGTAGGATCACATGACCGGAATTCTCTGCACCGATACGCCAGCCTTTCTCCTGCATTTTTTCCAGTACGTAGCGGTCACCCACTTTCGCGCGCGCAAATGGAATTCCTAACTGTTTCAGCGCCAGTTCAAGCCCCATGTTGCTCATCAATGTACCCACAGCGCCACCACGCAGCTGGCCCTGACGAAGACCTTCACGCGCGATGATATACATGATCTGATCGCCATCGACTTTATTGCCTTCATGGTCAACCATAATCACGCGATCGCCATCGCCGTCGAAGGCAATACCGAGATCCGCTTTTTCAGCCAGCACACGAGCCTGGAGCGCGCGAACGTCGGTAGCCCCCACTTCGGCATTGATGTTTACACCGTTTGGCTCACAACCGATAGCGATAACGTTCGCCCCCAGTTCGCGCAGCACGTTCGGCGCGATGTGATAAGTCGCACCGTTTGCACAATCCACCACAATCTTCAGTTCACTGAGGCTAAGTTCGTTCGGGAACGTGGCTTTGCAAAACTCGATATAGCGACCCGCGGCATCAACGATACGGCTGGCTTTACCCAGTTCTGCCGAATCAACGCAGCTGATCTCCTTTTCCATTTCCGCTTCGATGGCCTCTTCTACCGCATCCGGCAGTTTGGTGCCGTCGATAGAGAAGAATTTAATGCCATTATCGTAGAACGGGTTATGCGATGCAGATATCACAATTCCGGCCTCTGCGCGGAAGGTACGCGTCAGATAAGCCACGGCCGGTGTTGGCATCGGGCCAGTGAAGAGTGCGGAAAGGCCCGCTGCCGCCAGACCCGCTTCCAGTGCTGACTCCAGCATATAGCCAGAAATACGCGTGTCTTTACCAATAATAATCTTACGGGAGCCGTGGCGCGCCAGCACTTTACCCGCGGCCCAACCCAGCTTAAGCACAAAATCAGGTGTGATCGGCGCATCCCCTACACGACCACGAATCCCATCGGTACCGAAATATTTACGATTACTCATAGCGTTTGTTTTCCTTTGCAGACAGAGTGGCTTCCACCACCCGCATCGCTTCTACGGTTTCTTTGACGTCATGAACACGAATGATGTGCGCGCCTTGCATTGCGGCAATGACCGCACAGGCCAGACTACCGCTCAGGCGCTCGGACGGCCCCACGTTCAGCAGCTGCCCAATCATCGATTTTCGTGACATACCCACCAACAGCGGCAGGTTGAAATGGTGAAATTCAGCCAGGCGCGCCAGTAATGAATAGTTATGGGAGAGATTTTTACCGAAACCGAATCCGGGGTCGAGCAACAATTTCTCTTTTGCGATACCCGCCTGCTCGCAACGTGCTATTTGCTCAATAAAGTAGCGATTCACTTCTGCAAAGACATCGTCATACTTCGGAGCTTCCTGCATGGTTTTTGGATTTCCCTGCATATGCATCAGACAAACCGGTAAACCGGTTTCTGCAGCCGCCTCCAGAGCGCCAGGTTCGGAAAGGGAGCGGATATCATTAATAATGTGAGCGCCAACTTTCGCTGACTCACGGATGACTTCTGGTTTGGATGTATCGACCGAGATCCAGACTTCGAAGCGTTGAGCAATTGCCTCAACCACAGGAATAACACGTTGCAACTCTTCTTCAACGCTAACTTCCGCCGCCCCTGGGCGCGTGGACTCGCCACCAACGTCAATGATCGTCGCGCCAGCATTGATCATCAGATTCGCATGTTTCACCGCATCTATCAGCGAGTTATGCGTGCCACCATCCGAAAAGGAATCAGGCGTGACGTTGAGGATCCCCATTACGTGAGGATGGCTAAGGTCCAGTGAAGTACCCTGGGCAAAGAGTTTCATGATGTTATCCCTGGTATGAATTGATAAGAAAAAACCCCGGAGCACGCCCCGGGGTTTTCGGTACAAATACAGTCATCTGATGCGGGAACTTACTTGTCGCCTAACTGCTCTGACATGGTGTTACCCGGGTTCGGCGTACGCGGTTCATCAACCGGACGAGGAGCCTTTGGACTACCATTGTCGCCAGAATTGTTAGAAGCGCCTGGTTCTTCCCAGCCCGCTGGCGGACGTACATCGCGACGTGCCATCAGGTCATCAATCTGCGGTGCGTCGATAGTCTCATATTTCATGAGAGCATCTTTCATCGCATGCAGAATATCCATATTGTCGGTCAGAAGCTGACGCGCACGATTATAGTTACGCTCAATCAGTGCTTTCACTTCCTGGTCGATGATACGTGCAGTTTCATCGGACATATGTTTCGCTTTCGCTACGCTACGGCCGAGGAATACTTCACCTTCTTCTTCCGCGTACAGCAGTGGACCCAATTTCTCAGAGAAGCCCCACTGGGTCACCATGTTACGTGCCAGATTGGTCGCAACTTTAATATCGTTGGACGCACCGGTAGAAACATGTTCCGGCCCATAGATGATCTCTTCTGCCAGACGACCACCGTACAGCGTAGAAATCTGGCTTTCCAGTTTCTGACGGCTGGCGCTGATTGCGTCGCCCTCAGGCAAGAAGAAAGTCACACCCAGCGCACGACCGCGTGGGATAATCGTCACTTTGTGCACCGGATCGTGTTCCGGCACCAGGCGACCGATAATCGCATGACCCGCTTCGTGGTAAGCCGTTGATTCTTTCTGCGCTTCCGTCATCACCATGGAGCGACGTTCCGCACCCATCATGATTTTGTCTTTCGCTTTCTCGAACTCAACCATCGACACAACGCGTTTGTTGCCACGAGCAGCGAACAGTGCCGCTTCGTTCACCAGGTTCGCCAGGTCAGCACCGGAGAAACCAGGAGTACCACGGGCAATGATTGCCGCGTCGATATCGGGGGCCAATGGTACGCGACGCATGTGAACTTTCAGGATCTGCTCACGACCGCGAACATCTGGCAAGCCGACCACAACCTGACGGTCGAAACGGCCAGGACGCAGCAGGGCCGGGTCGAGAACGTCCGGACGGTTAGTCGCGGCGATAACGATGATACCTTCGTTACCTTCGAAGCCATCCATCTCAACCAGCATCTGGTTCAGAGTCTGTTCACGTTCATCGTGACCACCGCCCAGACCAGCGCCACGCTGGCGGCCTACGGCGTCGATTTCATCGATAAAGATGATGCACGGTGCCGCTTTCTTCGCCTGTTCGAACATGTCACGAACACGGGATGCACCCACACCGACGAACATTTCTACGAAGTCAGAACCGGAGATAGTAAAGAACGGAACTTTCGCTTCGCCTGCAATCGCTTTCGCCAGCAGCGTTTTACCGGTACCCGGAGGACCGACCATCAGGACGCCTTTCGGGATCTTACCGCCGAGTTTCTGGAAGCGGCTCGGCTCGCGCAGATACTCTACCAGTTCAGCAACTTCTTCTTTTGCTTCGTCGCAGCCCGCAACGTCAGCAAAGGTCGTTTTGATCTGATCTTCCGTCAGCATGCGCGCTTTGCTCTTACCAAACGACATGGCACCTTTGCCACCGCCGCCCTGCATTTGACGCATGAAGAAGATCCAGACACCAATCAGCAACAGCATCGGGAACCAGGAGATGAAGATAGAAGCCAGCAGGCTTGGTTCTTCAGGCGGTTCACCGACAACCTTGACGTTCTTGGTCAACAGGTTATCCAGTAATTTCGGATCCTGA
This sequence comes from Escherichia sp. KCJ4928, assembly GCF_004352695.1. Lineage (NCBI taxonomy): Bacteria > Pseudomonadati > Pseudomonadota > Gammaproteobacteria > Enterobacterales > Enterobacteriaceae > Escherichia > Escherichia sp. KCJ4928. The sequence goes on along the minus strand of NZ_SJWV01000005.1, from coordinate 23,595 downwards.
ACCGGAATGTAAGTGGTATAACGGTTACTATCTTTCTTGGTAACGTTGATTTCACGTCCGTTGATACGCGCTTCACGAACCTGGTCGTTATTGACCTCTTGTAGGAAGGTAGAGTAATCCACCTTACGGCCATTAGACTCGCTGGGCCCAAAGCTCTGGAATACTGACATCAGCACAACGGCAATGACCAGCCAGAGTATTAGGTTTTTCGCCATGTCACTCAAGGGATTAACCTCTTATTACAACTGTGTTAAAAACAGCGTCAGGATACTCTATATCCAGCATCTTTCAAACTTTCGTCTGAAATCTCCCGGTTAGGGTTTACGCCCGGTCGCTACAATATACACTTCCCGCGAACGTGCACGAGAAGAGTCCGGCTTACGAACTTTGACCTTCGTAAACAGGGAGCGAATTTCCCTTAGATACTCATCGAAACCTTCGCCCTGGAACACCTTCACTACAAAACTGCCACCTGGCGCTAATACATCACGACACATTTCTAACGCCAGTTCCACCAGATACATGGCACGGGGGATATCCACCGCCGGTGTTCCGCTCATGTTTGGTGCCATATCGGACATGACAACCTGGACTTTGCTGTCGCCAACGCGCTCCAGCAGTGCTTTCATCACCAGTTCATCACGAAAATCGCCCTGAAGAAAGTCCACACCAACGATAGGATCCATAGGTAAAAGATCGCAAGCGATGATGCGGCCTTTGCCGCCAATTTGGGTGACCACATATTGTGACCAACCACCCGGAGCAGCACCAAGGTCGACAACCGTCATTCCCGGTTTAAAGAGTTTGTCACTTTGCTGTATTTCATCAAGTTTAAACCAGGCACGGGAACGTAACCCCTTTTTCTGTGCCTGTTGAACATATTTATCGCTAAAGTGTTCCTGAAGCCAGCGGCTGGAGCTGGCAGAACGCTTCTTACCTGTCATTTAACTTTCCCATGGGGATAACTCATCGTAACCAATTGCGTAAATTTTTACGTGCCTATTTGGTGATATATGGGAGATGGCGGTAGAATGACCCGTTTTCAATCCCAACGTAAGCAAAAAATACGATGAATCTGAGTACTAAACAAAAACAGCACCTGAAAGGTCTGGCACATCCGCTCAAGCCAGTTGTTCTGCTTGGCAGTAATGGTTTGACCGAAGGGGTGCTGGCCGAGATTGAACAAGCGTTAGAGCACCATGAACTCATCAAGGTGAAAATCGCCACCGAAGATCGCGAAACTAAAACCTTGATCGTGGAAGCTATCGTGCGCGAAACCGGCGCCTGTAATGTACAGGTCATCGGTAAAACGCTGGTGCTTTATCGCCCAACTAAAGAACGTAAAATCTCGCTGCCACGCTAAGATTATCCTAAAGTTACACACATTTGCTGTGTAAAACGAGGGGTTTTCCGCAGGCAGGAGAGCAAAATGCCACGCTCTGTTCGTTGATAAAAGGCCGCATAGCGGCCTTTTTCCTTTCTTTACAATACATCAACATCTTGAGTATTGGGTAATTCTTACAGGTATTCCACCTTAATTACTTCAAATTCTACTTCGCCGCCCGGCGTTTTGATGACCACAACATCATCTTCTTCTTTGCCGATCAGGCCACGAGCAATAGGCGAGTTTACAGAAATCAGGTTTTGTTTAAAGTCAGCTTCGTCATCGCCAACGATGCGATAAGTCTGTTCTTCGTCAGAATCCAGATTCAGCACCGTTACGGTAGCACCAAAAATAACGCGCCCATTGTTGGGCATTTTGGTGACATCAATCACCTGCGCGTTCGACAGCTTGGCTTCGATGTCTTTAATACGGCCTTCGCAGAAACCCTGCTGTTCACGAGCTGCGTGGTATTCGGCGTTTTCTTTCAGGTCGCCATGCTCACGCGCTTCCGCGATAGCAGCAATGATTTCAGGACGGCGCACAGATTTCAGAAAATCCAGCTCTTCGCGTAATTTTTCAGCGCCGCGTAAGGTCATCGGAATAGCTTGCATTTGTTATACCTCTTGAATATTCCTGATGGGGCAAGTCTTCACCCACCCCGGCTGTTCGGCCTGCCCGGCATAACTCCTCACCGGGACCAGAAGCAAAAAAATACCGACCCGGGTACAAGTCCCAGGTCAGCTACAATTCACATTTTGATAGTCATTTTACCCTGAAGTTCCCGAAGGGTCATCGTTTACTTTATAGGGCGTTGCGCCGTAGTATGACGGCTCGATTCCAGGTTGTTAGCGCGAGATTATGCGATTTTCCAGATTTATCATCGGATTGACCAGCTGTATAGCGTTCAGTGTTCAGGCCGCGAATGTTGATGAGTACGTTACTCAACTCCCCGCTGGTGCCAACCTTGCCCTGATGGTGCAAAAAGTCGGCGCGTCGGCCCCCGCTATTGATTACCACAGTCAGCAGATGGCGCTGCCCGCCAGTACGCAGAAAGTGATTACTGCGCTGGCGGCGTTGATTCAACTCGGCCCCGATTTTCGTTTCACCACGACGCTTGAAACCAAAGGCAATGTGGAAAACGGCGTACTTAAGGGTGACTTAGTGGCGCGATTTGGTGCCGATCCGACGTTAAAACGTCAGGATATTCGCAATATGGTCGCGACTTTGAAAAAATCTGGCGTCAACCAAATCGATGGCAATGTGTTGATAGATACCTCCATTTTCGCCAGCCACGATAAAGCCCCCGGCTGGCCATGGAATGACATGACACAATGCTTTAGCGCTCCGCCTGCCGCTGCCATAGTTGACCGCAACTGTTTCTCCGTCTCGCTCTACAGTGCCCCAAAACCTGGTGATATGGCTTTTATACGCGTGGCATCTTATTACCCCGTTACGATGTTCAGCCAGGTACGCACCCTCCCCCGAGGTTCTGCCGAAGCGCAATACTGCGAACTGGATGTCGTACCAGGCGACCTGAACCGCTTTACGCTGACGGGATGCCTGCCACAACGTTCTGAGCCGCTCCCGTTGGCTTTTGCCGTGCAGGATGGAGCCAGCTATGCCGGGGCAATTCTGAAAGATGAGTTAAAACAGGCAGGTATCACCTGGAGCGGAACACTGCTGCGCCAGACTCAGGTTAACGAACCTGGAACGGTAGTTGCCAGTAAACAGTCGGCCCCGTTGCACGATCTGCTTAAGATTATGCTGAAAAAGTCGGACAACATGATCGCCGATACGGTTTTCCGCATGATAGGCCATGCGCGCTTCAATGTGCCTGGAACATGGCGGGCCGGGTCGGACGCCGTGCGTCAGATCCTGCGCCAGCAAGCCGGTGTCGATATTGGAAACACCATTATTGCCGATGGTTCAGGGCTTTCGCGGCATAACCTGATTGCCCCCGCCACCATGATGCAGGTGCTGCAATACATTGCCCAACACGACAATGAACTTAACTTTATCTCCATGCTGCCGCTTGCGGGCTATGACGGCTCTTTGCAGTACCGTGCAGGTCTGCATCAGGCGGGCGTGGATGGAAAAGTCTCAGCGAAAACCGGTTCGTTGCAGGGGGTATATAACCTGGCGGGATTCATTACCACAGCGAGCGGGCAACGAATGGCGTTTGTACAATATCTTTCTGGCTATGCAGTAGAACCGGCGGATCAGCGTAATCGCCGTATTCCGTTAGTGCGTTTTGAAAGCCGTTTGTATAAAGATATTTATCAGAACAATTAGTCAAAAAGAAACCCCGGCACATGGCCGGGGTTTTGCTGATTAACGCTTGTAAATGAACTCAACGCCTTCTTCGTCGTCTTCGTCCCAGTCATCATCCCAGTCCTCATCATCCTCTTCAGCAATCTCTTCAAGCTGCTGGCGATGATAATCATCCCACATGAATTCGACTTTCTCTGGCTGTTTCGCTTCTTCAGCCTGCACGACCGGGTTTTCAATGATAAAGGTCATCACATCCCAGCAGAGATCTTTCACGCCCAGTCCACTCGCCGCAGAGATCAGATAATATTTATCTTCCCAGCCCAGCGCTTCAGCAATCGCTTTCGCTTTCTCTTCAGCTTCTGCCTTATCCAGCAGATCGATCTTATTGAACACTAACCAACGTGGTTTCGCCGCCAGATCCTGGCTGTATTTTTCCAGCTCGCTGATAATAATACGCGCGTTTTCAACCGGATCGGTGCCGTCAATCGGATCGATATCGATGAGGTGCAACAGGACGCGGCAACGTTCCAGGTGCTTCAGGAAGCGAATGCCCAGACCTGCGCCTTCCGCAGCGCCTTCAATCAGTCCTGGAATATCGGCAACAACGAAGCTCTTTTCGTTGTCCATTCGTACCACACCCAGACTTGGCACCAGAGTGGTAAACGGATAATCCGCCACTTTCGGTTTAGCCGCCGATACCGCACGAATAAAGGTCGATTTACCCGCGTTTGGCATCCCCAACATACCGACGTCAGCCAGCAGCATCAGCTCCAGCAGCAGCTCACGCTTATCGCCCGGCGTACCGTTAGTTTTCTGCCGTGGTGTACGGTTAACTGACGATTTGAAACGGGTATTGCCCAGACCGTGCCAGCCGCCCTTAGCAACCAGCAGACGCTGACCGTGTTTGGTCATATCGCCCATGGTTTCACCAGTACCCTGGTCGATTACACGCGTACCTACCGGCACTTTAATTGTGACGTCTTTACCGCGCTTACCGGTACAGTCGCGGCTTGCGCCATTCTGACCGCGCTCTGCACGGAAAGATTTTTCAAAACGATAATCGATAAGCGTGTTCAGGTTCTCGTCGGCTTCCATCCATACGTCACCACCATCACCGCCGTCGCCGCCATCCGGGCCGCCTTTCGGAATATACTTTTCGCGGCGGAAGCTCACGCAACCATTACCGCCATCACCTGCAACGACCAGAATCGATGCTTCATCAACAAACTTCATTTTATTCTCCGTAAATCATTCGCCTGCGCGGGGTTGCGATACCACCGTTGTATGCTTACGTAATCCGCCCCAAATACGATGACCAATGGCGGAATACATCGCGCCCGCAACCACGACAAACGCACCGAGATAACCTAAAAGGTTTAACATCGGTCTGGCGAAGAAATCGGGCCAGGCCAGTGATAAAAGATCTGAAAAAAACAGCGTAAACAGTGGGGTGAGCGTGATGATCGCGCTCACCTGCGCTGCCTGCCAGCGAGCCATCGCTTCCGCCAGGGCGCCATATCCTACCAATGTATTCAGTCCGCAAAAAATTAAACATGCGAGCTGCCAGTGGCTAAGCTGCGCTATCACTCCAGGCTTTGCCAGAGGGAAGAGCGCAATTGTACATAAAGTGTACAGTAAAAACAGGATCTGCGGTGAGGCCAGCCGACGCAATAAAACCTTTTGCGCCACGCCATAACTCACCCAAACCGTCGCCGCACCGACCCCAAAGATAACTCCCCAGGTGTAATCGGTGAGCTTTGTAAATATCTCGACCAGACTGGTGTTAAAAAACATCACCAGGCCGCTCAGGAGCATCAATGCCCCTACAACCTGAGTGCTGCGCATTTTCTCTTTCAGGATAAATACGCTGGCAACCATCATGCCAACTGGCGAGAGTTGCCCAATCACCTGCGAAGCGGTCGGACTCAGGTATTGCAAGGATGAGCTGAACAGGATGAAGTTCCCAAACAGCCCGGCGGTCGCCACTGCCAACAAAATCAACCAGCGTGGCTTACGAAACACGCGTAATGGCGGCAACCTCTTCTTCACCGCAAGAATGGCACCAAGGCCAATACTCGCCATCAAGAAACGGTAAAACACGATTGTCGGAGGTTCCATCACCTCCAGCACCTGCTTCATTGCGATTGGCAACGCCCCCCAGCAAATTGCTGTGGTGAGCGCCAAAAGAATGCCAATGCCTGCCTGCTGCTTCATACCGTATTCCCTGCAAAGCGCATTTGCGGATTAACGTCGCACCATGCGCATTTTTACCGGTTATCGAATGTAAAAAGCCCCGCAACGTGTTGCGGGGCTTTCATCCGTTACCGGGACGCGAAAAACTTATTCAGCTTCGATGCTGATAAATTTGCGGTTTTTCGGGCCTTTAACTTCGAATTTCACTTTACCGTCTGCTTTAGCAAACAGAGTGTGGTCACGACCGCAACCTACGTTAGCGCCAGCGTGGAATTTGGTACCACGTTGACGAACGATGATGCTACCCGCCAGAACGGATTCGCCACCGAAACGCTTAACGCCCAGGCGTTTAGCTTCTGAATCGCGACCGTTACGTGTGGAGCCGCCAGCCTTTTTATGTGCCATTTGAAATCTCTCCTCAGGTCTTAGGCGCTGATGCCAGTAATTTTCACATCAGTGAACCACTGACGATGGCCCTGCTGCTTACGATAGTGTTTACGACGACGAAACTTAACGATTTTAACTTTCTCGCCACGACCGTGAGCAACAACTTCAGCTTTGATTACGCCGCCATCAACGAAAGGAACGCCGATTTTGACTTCTTCACCGTTTGCGATCATCAGCACTTCAGCGAACTCAACAGTTTCGCCAGTTGCGATGTCCAGCTTTTCCAGGCGAACGGTCTGACCTTCGCTTACTCGGTGTTGTTTACCACCACTTTGGAAAACCGCGTACATATAAAACTCCGCTTCCGCGCACACCTTTTCAATGATTCAGAGTGCGCTATAAATATTCACAATAGGGCGCGAATATTACGCAAAACGCACGCCTTTGACAAGTGCTACAGTCAATACACGAAGAAAAAAAACACAACTTGTACGGTAACGTTTATCTGTGCCATTTTTTCAGTACAATCACCCTATATTCCTAACCATAAACCCTAAGTTGCCTTTGTTCACAGTAAGGTAATCGGGGCGAAAAGCCCGGCTTTTGCGATGAATTTAGAAAAAATCAATGAGTTAACCGCGCAAGATATGGCGGGTGTTAATGCGGCAATCCTTGAGCAGCTTAATTCCGACGTCCAACTGATCAATCAGTTAGGCTATTACATCGTCAGCGGCGGCGGTAAACGTATTCGTCCGATGATTGCTGTACTGGCTGCACGAGCTGTTGGCTATGAGGGAAATGCGCATGTCACCATTGCTGCCCTGATCGAGTTTATCCACACGGCGACTCTGCTACACGACGACGTTGTGGATGAATCAGATATGCGCAGGGGTAAAGCTACCGCCAACGCTGCATTTGGCAATGCCGCCAGCGTGCTGGTAGGCGATTTTATTTATACCCGCGCGTTCCAGATGATGACCAGCCTCGGTTCGCTCAAAGTGCTGGAAGTCATGTCAGAAGCCGTAAACGTCATCGCAGAAGGTGAAGTTCTGCAACTGATGAACGTTAACGATCCGGACATCACTGAAGAAAACTACATGCGCGTTATCTATAGCAAAACCGCGCGTCTGTTTGAGGCTGCCGCGCAGTGTTCCGGGATTCTGGCTGGCTGTACGCCGGAGGAGGAGAAAGGCCTGCAGGATTATGGGCGCTATCTCGGCACTGCTTTCCAGTTGATCGACGATTTACTCGATTACAATGCCGATGGCGAACAGTTAGGTAAAAATGTCGGCGACGATCTGAACGAAGGTAAACCGACGCTGCCGCTGCTGCACGCGATGCATCATGGCACACCAGAACAGGCACAGATGATCCGTACCGCCATCGAACAGGGTAACGGTCGCCATCTTCTGGAACCGGTTCTGGAAGCAATGAACGCTTGTGGATCTCTTGAATGGACGCGTCAGCGTGCCGAGGAAGAAGCAGACAAAGCCATCGCAGCGTTACAGGTGCTCCCGGACACCCCTTGGCGAGAAGCACTCATCGGCCTCGCGCACATCGCTGTTCAACGCGATCGTTAATCCCCTCCCCTCATCCCGCGCAGCGCGCGGGATGGTTCCAGTAAATTCCATAAAAACACTTATTCAGCTCTATAACACCCGAAAAACAGGGCTGTGCATCTTTATATATTCTGAATATTCACACTCTTTACAGGAACTTTTTAGAGCAATAGGCCATCAGGAGTATAGTGATGCTCGACAGAAGAAGTGTTCTGAATGAAAGCGACTAACTTAAGGAGTGAGGAAAGATGGAAAGTAATTTCATTGACTGGCATCCCGCTGACATCATTGCGGGTTTGCGCAAGAAGGGAACGTCAATGGCGGCGGAGTCTCGCAGAAATGGTTTGAGTTCCTCAACGCTGGCAAACGCATTATCGCGCCCATGGCCGAAAGGAGAGATGATTATTGCGAAAGCCCTGGGAACTGACCCCTGGGTTATCTGGCCATCACGCTACCATGATCCGCAGACCCATGAGTTTATCGACAGAACGCAGTTGATGCGTAGCTACACTAAACCGAAAAAATGAGTGGTCTGGCGGTAGCCCCGCGAACGGGGCTGCCAGCTCTCAGACGATTACTCGCCTTTCACACGCTCAATATTTGCACCTAAAGCGCGCAGTTTGTCTTCAATGCGTTCGTAGCCACGATCGATGTGATAAATACGATCAACCACCGTCGTCCCTTCCGCAATACAACCAGCCAGCACCAGGCTTGCTGATGCACGCAGATCGGTTGCCATAACCTGTGCGCCAGAAAGTTTTTCAACACCGTGACAAATAACGGTATTGCTTTCGATTTCGGCATGCGCGCCCATACGGCTAAGCTCCGGCACATGCATAAAGCGGTTTTCAAAGACCGTTTCGGTGATGAATCCGGTCCCTTCTGCCACCAGGTTCAACAGCGTGAACTGGGCCTGCATATCGGTCGGGAATGCCGGATGCGGCGCGGTACGTACGTTAACAGCCTTCGGACGTTTGCCATGCATATCCAGGCTAATCCAGTCTTCGCCGACTTCGATGTCCGCTCCAGCGTCACGCAGTTTCGCCAGCACGGCGTCGAGAGTATCTGGCTGCGCGTTACGGCAGATAATTTTGCCGCGAGAAATCGCCGCCGCCACCAGGAAAGTACCGGTTTCGATACGATCCGGTAGCACGCGATAGACACCGCCGCCTAAACGTTCCACACCTTCGATGACGATACGATCGGTGCCCTGACCGCTAATTTTCGCACCCAGCGTAATCAGGAAGTTCGCGGTATCGACGATTTCCGGTTCACGCGCTGCGTTTTCAATAATCGTGGTACCTTCCGCCAGGGTTGCAGCACACATGATGGTCACCGTTGCGCCAACGCTGACTTTATCCATCACGATATGTGCGCCTTTCAGACGACCATCGACGGAAGCTTTAACGTAACCTTCTTCCAGTTTGATGGTCGCGCCTAATTGTTCGAGGCCAGAAATGTGTAGATCAACCGGACGCGCACCGATCGTACAACCGCCAGGCAGTGAAACTTGCCCCTGACCAAAGCGCGCTACCAGCGGCCCCAGTGCCCAGATAGAAGCACGCATGGTTTTAACCAGATCGTAAGGTGCGCAGAATACATTAACGTCGCGGGCATCAATATGCACAGAACCATTACGTTCTACTTTCGCACCCAGCTGGCTTAGCAGCTTCATTGATGTATCGACGTCTTTCAGTTTTGGGACGTTCTGGATCTCTACCGGTTCTTCCGCCAGTAGAGCGGCAAAAAGGATAGGCAGAGCAGCATTTTTAGCGCCGGAAATTGTGACTTCGCCCTGGAGCTTCGTTGGCCCCTGAACACGAAATTTATCCATTTAGTTTGTTCTCAGTTAACAATTCATATCCGCTACCGGCGAATCGCCCATAGCTCAAAAGCCGTTCAGTTTGCGATCGCGCGCCCACTCCGCAGGGGTATACGCTTTGATCGACACAGCATGAATGCGGTTATCCGCAATATATTCCATCAGCGGGCCATAGACCGTCTGCTGTTTTTTAACCCGACTCATGCCGTCAAACAACTCACCCACGGCAATAACCTGAAAGTGGCTGCCATCGCCGGAAACGTGGACTTCCTGGAGGGAGAGAGCGTTCATCAACACGCTCTGAATTTCATTATTTTCCATGGGATCTTCAATCATCAGTTAATAAACCAGCGAAACATCTTAGAGCAAAGTTGCGCTGGCATAAATAAGCAAAAAGCCTCGCTGATAAATCAGACAAGGCTCGACTTGCAGGCAGGTTTGCCGGACAGGCGGTTAACGCCATATCCGGCCTGAAAAAATTTAACGAGGCAGAACATCAGCAGGCAAATTATACAATTTCGCGAGGGTATACACTTTGTCGTTTACCCCCTGAAGCGTCACGTTGTTGCCCTGCTTTTTCGCCAGATCGATAAGATGGAGCAGCAGTGCCAGTCCACCCGTATCCACGCGGGACACACGGCTAAGATCGATGCAGGTAATCCCCTTCACCGCTTCCTCACGCATTTCCCAAAGCGGTAGCAGAACGTCCTGATCCAGCTCTCCGGATAACGCCAGCGTGTCACCCGTCTGCATCCAGCTCAGTGACTCGCTCATTATTTTTTCTCTTCCAGAGTGATTTTCTGTTGAGAAATCGATTTCAGTTGCGCAGTCAGGCCGTCGATACCTTTGGTACGCAGCAGCGTTCCCCACTCGTTTTGTTTGGTGGTGATCATACTGACGCCTTCAGCAATCATGTCGTAAGCCTGCCAGTTGCCCGTCTGGGAGTTTTTACGCCACTGGAAGTCCAGACGCACCGGCGGACGGCCATTCGGGTCAATAATGGTAACGCGAATAGGCACAATGGTTTTATCGCCCAGCGGCTGTTCTGGCGCAATCTGATAGGTTTGACCGTGATACATCGCCAGCGCCTGACCGTAAGCCTGCTTCAGGTACTCACGGAAAGCGGCAAAGTAGGCTTCACGTTGAGCAGGGGTCGCACTCTTGTAATACTGGCCCAGCACCAGCGCACCGGCGTATTTCACCTGTACGTATGGCAGCAGTTCCTGATCAACAATGGTACGCAGATAATCCGGGTTGGCCCGAATTTGCGGTTGCTCATTCTTCAGGCGATCGAACGTTTTCTGCGCCGCCTCGTCCATCAGCTTATAAGGATTGGTCTGGTCTGCCGCGGTTGCCGCACTCAGAGGTGCAATCACCAGCAAAGCGACCATCATTAAACGTTTAAACATGCGTCGGTTCTCCTGAAATTATTTCGTTGTACCCACAGGTTCAGTGGTTTCATTATTACCTGGCGCAGCAGCTGGCGCATCGCCACTATTCTTATTGTCATCGCCTTTACTACCGTAAAGGAACTGACCAATGAGATCTTCCAGCACCATCGCAGACTTAGTGTCCTGAATTGTATCGCCATCCTTCAGGATAGCAGTCCCCAGTTCCGGGTCTTCAAAACCGACGTTTAATGCCAGATATTGTTCCCCCAGCAGGCCGGAAGTACGAATGCTCAGCGAACTGGTATCTGGAATGTGGTTATAACGTTGTTCAATTTCCAGCGTTACGCGCGGCAGATAGGTTTTCGGGTCCAGCGTAATATCCGCCACCCGACCCACAACAACGCCACCAATACTGACCGGAGAGCGCGCTTTCAGGCCGCCAATGTTATCGAACGTCGCATAAAGCGTGTAGGTCGGTTCAGTACGTATGGACGTCACGTTCGCCGCCTTCAGGCAAACAAACAGCGCCGCCAGCAGTGCTGCTAATAAAAAGATACCCACCCAAATTTCATTTTTTTTCGTTTGCATGAACTCAATTCCCAAACATCAATGCGGTCAGCACAAAATCCAGCCCCAGAACAGCCAGAGACGAGTGGACAACGGTGCGAGTGGTTGCCCGGCTAATCCCGGCAGACGTCGGGATGGCGTCGTAGCCGTTAAACAACGAAATCCACGTCACCGTGATGGCGAACACCACGCTCTTAATCAGACAGTTGACCAGATCCATACGCCAGTCGACGGCATTTTGCATTGCCGACCAGAAGAACCCGCTATCAATGCCTTTCCAACTGACGCCGACCAGAGATCCGCCCCAGATCCCCACGGCGACGAAAATAACCGTCAACAGTGGTAATGAAATAACCCCAGCCCAGAAACGGGGAGAAATAACCCGACGCAGCGGATCCACCGCCATCATCTCCATACTGGAGAGTTGCTCTGTAGCGCGCATCAGGCCGATTTCTGCGGTTAGCGCCGAACCAGCACGCCCGGCAAACAACAACGCGGCAACCACCGGCCCCAGTTCACGCAGTAGCGATAACGCCACCAGCATACCCAGACTGGTTTCCGCACTATAAGTGGTCAGAACCAGATAACCTTGCAGCCCCAACACCATTCCGATGAACACGCCAGAAACCACAATAATCAGCATCGACAGGACGCCGACATTATAGAGCTGGCGCACCAGCAGCGGCGCATGTTTGCGAAATTCCGGTTTGCCGACCAGCGCATTGAATAACATTAACCCGGCCCGCCCGAACGTTCTCAGGGTTTTAATCCCTTTATGTCCGAGCGACGCCAGCGCATTTAACAGCATGAGTGGCTTAACTCCCTGGTAAAAGATCAGCGTGATAATCGCCGGCAGGATAGCGGAACGGAACAGGCCCGTCAGCTATCCCGTCCAGAAACTGACGTACGCGCGGATCAGGATTCGCCTGCAACGCCTGGGCACTGCCATGAGCGACAATTTTTTTGTCCGCCAGGATCCAGGCGTGATCCGCAATACTTAACACTTCCGGCACATCGTGAGAAACCACCACACAAGTCACGCCCAGCGCGCTGTTCAGCTCAGAAATCAGCTTCACCAGTACGCCCATGGTGATGGGATCTTGCCCAACAAAAGGTTCATCAAACATGATGAGATCCGGCTCCAGCGCAATCGCACGCGCCAGCGCTGCACGCCGCGCCATCCCACCGGAAAGTTCAGAAGGCATTAGTTTAGCCGCTCCACGCAGCCCCACGGCCTCCAGCTTCATCATCACCGTACTATGCAACAATGGCGCGGGAAGTTGGGTATGTTCGCGCAGTGGATAGGCGACGTTGTCAAATACGTTCATATCAGTGAACAACGCCCCGGACTGAAATAACATGCTCATCCGTTTGCGCACTGTATACAGGCGCGAACGAGACATCGCCGGAATATTCTCACCATCGAAAAGGATCTCACCATGATCTGGTGCGATTTGCCCGCCAATCAGACGGAGTAGCGTCGTTTTACCGATGCCCGATGGCCCCATGATCGCCGTGATCTTCCCTCGCGGCACGGTCAGGGAAATATTATCGAAGATGCAGCGATTGCCACGCGTAAAACTGACATCGCGCATATCGACTAAATTCGCCACAGACTGCTCCATAATTCACCCTTCGTCTTGCGTTGATTTTCTAAGCATGGCGCTCAATTTAACCTTGAACCCAACATATTTACAGAATATTACCCGCCGTGGTTAGCGAAAGCTGGCATTTGTTTTACTTTTTAGCCGCATAAAGTCAAAATTAAGAATCCGTTACGGCTTTCTGAAAATCTTCAGCGGACCGGCGAGTATACCTGAAGAAAGGACGTTAGATGCTTTTAGCTACGGCACTGTTAATTGTTGGTTTACTTTTGGTCGTTTACAGTGCCGACCGCCTGGTTTTTGCCGCGTCTATTCTTTGCCGAACCTTTGGCATCCCGCCGCTGATCATCGGCATGACGGTGGTCAGTATTGGTACATCGTTACCAGAAATCATCGTCTCGCTTGCCGCGTCTCTGCACGAACAACGCGATTTAGCCGTTGGTACAGCCCTCGGCTCAAACATTATCAATATATTGCTGATCCTCGGTCTGGCTGCGCTGGTTCGTCCTTTTACCGTCCATTCCGATGTTCTGCGTCGTGAATTACCCTTAATGTTGTTGGTCAGCGTAGTGGCCGGTTCCGTACTCTATGACGGACAACTTAGTCGCAGCGATGGTATCTTTCTCCTCTTTCTGGCTGTGCTATGGCTGCTGTTCATTGTTAAACTTGCACGTCAGGCTGAACGTCAGGGGACTGACAGCCTGACCAGAGAGCAGCTTGCAGAGCTGCCGCGTGACGGCGGATTGCCCGTCGCGTTTTTATGGCTCGGCATTGCACTTATCATCATGCCAGTGGCCACGCGGATGGTGGTTGATAACGCCACGGTGCTGGCGAATTACTTTGCCATCAGCGAGTTGACGATGGGTCTGACGGCAATTGCTATCGGAACCAGCCTGCCGGAACTGGCAACCGCAATAGCGGGGGTTCGCAAAGGTGAAAACGACATTGCTGTCGGAAATATCATTGGCGCAAACATTTTTAATATTGTCATCGTGTTGGGTTTACCCGCGCTGATAACGCCAGGAGAGATTGATCCATTGGCGTACAGTCGTGACTACAGCGTGATGTTGCTGGTGAGCATTATTTTTGCGTTGCTGTGCTGGCGGCGCTCCCCGCAACCGGGCCGTGGTGTAGGGGTATTATTAACTGGCGGATTTATCGTATGGCTGGCGATGTTGTACTGGTTATCGCCAATACTCGTTGAATAACTGGAAACGCATTATGTCGCACGTAGAGTTACAACCGGGTTTTGACTTTCAGCAAGCAGGTAAAGAAGTCCTGGCGATTGAACGTGAATGCCTGGCGGAGCTTGATCAATACATCAATCAGAATTTCACGCTTGCCTGTGAAAAGATGTTCTGGTGTAAAGGGAAAGTTGTCGTCATGGGGATGGGGAAATCGGGGCACATCGGGCGCAAAATGGCCGCAACGTTTGCCAGCACCGGTACACCTTCATTTTTCGTCCATCCTGGTGAAGCCGCGCATGGTGATTTAGGCATGGTCACCCCACAGGATGTGGTGATTGCTATCTCTAACTCAGGTGAATCCAGCGAAATCACGGCCTTAATTCCAGTGCTTAAGCGTCTTCACGTACCGTTAATCTGCATCACCGGTCGCCCGGAGAGCAGCATGGCGCGCGCCGCAGATGTGCATCTGTGTGTTAAAGTAGCGAAAGAAGCCTGTCCGTTAGGGCTGGCACCGACCAGCAGCACCACCGCCACGCTGGTTATGGGCGATGCCCTCGCTGTCGCGCTGTTAAAAGCACGCGGCTTTACTGCTGAAGATTTTGCGCTCTCACACCCAGGCGGCGCACTGGGTCGTAAACTTCTGCTGCGCGTAAACGATATTATGCATACGGGCGATGAGATCCCGCATGTTAAGAAAACGGCCAGTCTGCGTGACGCATTGCTGGAAGTTACCCGCAAAAATCTTGGTATGACTGTCATTTGCGATGACAATATGATGATTGAAGGCATCTTTACCGACGGTGATTTACGCCGTGTCTTCGATATGGGCGTGGATGTTCGTCAGTTAAGTATTGCCGATGTGATGACGCCGGGGGGAATACGTGTGCGCCCTGGCATTCTGGCCGTTGAGGCACTGAACTTAATGCAGTCCCGCCATATCACCTCCGTGATGGTTGCCGATGGCGACCATTTACTCGGTGTGTTACATATGCATGATTTACTGCGTGCAGGCGTAGTGTAAAGATTCAAGGATAAACAATAATGAGCAAAGCAGGTGCGTCGCTTGCGACCTGTTACGGCCCTGTCAGCGCCGACGTTATAGCAAAAGCAGAGAACATTCGTCTGCTGATCCTCGATGTCGATGGCGTACTGTCAGATGGCCTGATTTATATGGGCAATAATGGCGAAGAGCTGAAAGCGTTCAATGTTCGTGACGGTTATGGCATTCGTTGTGCGCTCACCTCTGATATTGAAGTCGCTATCATTACCGGGCGAAAGGCTAAACTGGTAGAAGATCGTTGTGCCACATTGGGGATCACTCACTTGTATCAGGGGCAGTCAAATAAACTGATCGCCTTTAGCGATCTGCTGGAAAAATTGGCGATTGCCCCGGAAAATGTGGCTTATGTCGGCGATGATCTCATCGACTGGCCGGTAATGGAAAAAGTGGGTTTAAGCGTCGCCGTGGCCGATGCGCATCCACTGTTGATCCCGCGCGCCGATTACGTGACGCGCATTGCTGGCGGTCGTGGCGCAGTGCGCGAAGTTTGCGACTTATTACTCCTGGCGCAGGGCAAACTGGATGAAGCCAAAGGGCAATCGATATGAGTAAAGCCAGACGTTGGGTTATCATTGTGCTATCACTGGCGGTTCTGGTGATGATCGGCATTAATATGGCCGAAAAAGACGATACCGCCCAGGTGGTCGTCAACAACAATGATCCCACCTATAAAAGCGAGCATACGGACACGCTCGTCTATAACCCAGAAGGGGCACTAAGCTATCGATTGATTGCTCAACACGTTGAATATTATTCCGATCAGGCCGTTTCGTGGTTTACGCAGCCGGTACTTACCACGTTTGATAAGGATAAAATCCCGACATGGTCCGTAAAAGCAGATAAAGCCAAGCTGACCAATGACCGGATGCTCTATTTATATGGACACGTTGAAGTCAACGCACTTGTGCCAGACTCTCAACTTCGCAGAATCACGACGGATAACGCGCAGATCAATCTGGTGACGCAGGATGTTACCTCTGAAGACCTCGTCACGTTATACGGAACAACATTTAACTCCAGCGGTCTGAAAATGCGCGGCAACTTACGCAGCAAGAACGCCGAGCTGATTGAAAAGGTTAGAACATCCTATGAAATTCAAAACAAACAAACTCAGCCTTAATCTTGTGCTTGCCAGCTCACTTCTGGCCGCCAGCATTCCGGCATTTGCCGTAACCGGAGACACTGATCAGCCGATCCACATTGAATCGGACCAGCAATCTCTTGATATGCAAGGCAACGTGGTTACCTTTACCGGTAATGTCATCGTCACCCAGGGCACCATCAAAATTAATGCCGACAAAGTGGTCGTTACCCGTCCGGGCGGCGAACAAGGTAAAGAAGTGATTGACGGCTACGGTAAACCGGCAACGTTCTACCAGATGCAGGACAACGGTAAACCCGTTGAAGGTCACGCTTCCCAGATGCACTACGAACTGGCAAAAGATTTTGTCGTTCTGACGGGTAATGCTTATCTGCAGCAGGTCGATAGCAACATTAAGGGCGATAAGATCACTTACCTGGTAAAAGAGCAGAAAATGCAGGCTTTCAGCGACAAAGGCAAGCGCGTAACCACCGTTCTGGTGCCGTCGCAGCTGCAGGATAAAAACAACAAAGGCCAGACCCCGGCACAGAAGAAGGGTAATTAATTCGTTATGGCAACATTAACTGCAAAGAACCTTGCAAAAGCCTATAAAGGCCGTCGCGTGGTAGAAGACGTCAGCCTGACCGTCAACTCCGGGGAAATTGTCGGTCTGCTGGGGCCAAACGGTGCCGGTAAGACCACCACTTTCTATATGGTTGTAGGCATTGTGCCGCGCGATGCGGGCAACATCATTATTGATGATGACGATATCAGTCTGCTGCCTCTGCATGCACGCGCGCGCCGCGGTATCGGCTATCTGCCACAGGAAGCCTCCATTTTCCGTCGCCTCAGCGTTTACGATAACCTGATGGCGGTACTGCAAATTCGTGACGACTTGTCTGCTGAACAACGTGAAGACCGCGCGAACGAGCTGATGGAAGAGTTTCACATTGAGCACCTGCGTGACAGCATGGGGCAGTCACTCTCCGGGGGTGAACGTCGCCGTGTAGAAATTGCCCGCGCACTGGCTGCGAATCCGAAATTTATTCTGCTCGACGAACCGTTTGCCGGTGTTGACCCGATCTCGGTTATCGACATTAAACGCATCATTGAGCACCTGCGCGACAGCGGCCTGGGCGTGCTGATCACTGACCACAACGTGCGTGAAACACTGGCGGTTTGTGAACGCGCTTATATCGTCAGTCAGGGGCATTTGATCGCCCACGGCACGCCTACAGAAATCTTACAAGACGAACACGTTAAGCGTGTATACCTTGGGGAAGACTTCAGACTCTGATAGGGTAGAAGTTTGCGACGTTTTAGCAGGAGAGTACGATTCTGAACATGAAGCAAGGTTTGCAACTCAGGCTTAGCCAACAACTGGCGATGACGCCACAGCTCCAACAGGCAATTCGTCTGTTGCAGTTGTCGACGCTGGAACTTCAGCAGGAGCTACAGCAGGCGCTGGAGAGTAATCCGCTGCTTGAGCAAATCGACACTCATGAAGAAATCGACACCCGCGAAACGCAAGACAGTGAAACGCTGGACACCGCCGACGCGCTCGAACAAAAAGAGATGCCGGAAGAGCTGCCGCTCGATGCCAGTTGGGACACCATTTACACCGCTGGTACACCATCCGGCACCAGCGGTGACTACATTGACGATGAGCTGCCGGTCTATCAGGGCGAAACGACGCAGACCTTGCAGGATTACCTGATGTGGCAGGTCGAGCTGACACCGTTTTCCGACACTGACCGCGCTATTGCTACCTCTATCGTCGATGCCGTTGATGACACCGGTTATCTGACTGTCCCGCTGGAAGATATTCTCGAAAGTATGGGCGATGAAGAGATCGACATCGACGAGGTTGAAGCCGTCCTTAAGCGGATCCAACGGTTTGATCCGGTCGGTGTAGCGGCAAAAGATCTGCGTGACTGCCTGCTAATCCAACTCTCCCAATTCGATAAAACCACGCCGTGGCTGGAAGAGGCCAGATTGATCATTAGCGATCATCTCGATCTGTTAGCCAATCACGACTTCCGCACTTTAATGCGCGTCACGCGTCTGAAAGAAGATGTGCTGAAAGAAGCCGTCAATCTGATCCAGTCGCTCGATCCGCGCCCCGGGCAGTCGATCCAGACTGGCGAACCTGAGTATGTCATTCCAGATGTGCTGGTGCGTAAGCATAACGGTCACTGGACAGTAGAACTCAACAGTGACAGCATTCCGCGTCTGCAAATCAACCAGCACTACGCCTCGATGTGCAATAACGCTCGCAATGATGGTGACAGCCAGTTTATCCGCAGCAATCTGCAGGATGCCAAATGGTTGATCAAGAGTCTGGAAAGCCGTAACGATACGCTACTGCGCGTGAGTCGCTGTATCGTTGAACAGCAGCAAGCCTTCTTTGAGCAAGGTGAAGAATATATGAAACCGATGGTACTGGCCGATATCGCCCAGGCTGTCGAAATGCATGAATCGACGATATCTCGCGTGACCACGCAAAAATACCTGCATAGTCCACGAGGCATTTTTGAACTGAAGTATTTCTTTTCCAGTCACGTCAATACCGAGGGCGGCGGCGAAGCTTCCTCCACGGCGATTCGTGCGCTGGTGAAGAAATTAATCGCGGCGGAAAACCCAGCGAAACCGTTGAGCGACAGCAAGTTAACCTCTTTGCTGTCGGAACAAGGTATCATGGTGGCACGCCGCACTGTTGCGAAGTACCGAGAGTCTTTATCCATTCCGCCGTCAAACCAGCGTAAACAGCTCGTTTGACCCAACCGATAAGGAAGACACTATGCAGCTCAACATTACCGGAAATAACGTCGAGATCACCGAGGCACTGCGCGAATTTGTTACAGCCAAATTTGCCAAACTTGAGCAATATTTTGACCGAATCAACCAGGTCTATGTTGTTCTGAAAGTGGAGAAAGTCACCCACACCTCAGATGCAACACTGCATGTAAACGGTGGTGAAATTCATGCCAGCGCGGAAGGTCAGGACATGTACGCTGCCATTGATGGCTTAATTGATAAGCTGGCACGCCAGTTGACCAAACATAAAGATAAACTGAAACAACACTAATTGTCCGGGCAATTAGCATGTGCATGGCGGCCTGTTGTGCGGCACAACGGGCCATTTGTACGGTTAATGCTCCGAGCCTGTTCCACTGTTTGAGTGGGCAGGTTCTTAGGTGAAATTATGACAAATAATGATACAACTCTACAGCTTAGCAGTGTTCTTAACAGGGAATGTACGCGAAGCCGCGTCCACTGTCAGAGCAAAAAACGCGCCCTGGAAATCATCAGCGAGCTGGCGGCGAAACAACTTAGTCTGCCGCCTCAGGTGGTTTTTGAAGCTATCCTGACGCGGGAAAAAATGGGCAGTACCGGTATCGGCAATGGTATTGCCATTCCGCATGGCAAACTGGAAGAAGATACTCTGCGCGCCGTTGGCGTTTTCGTTCAGCTCGAAACGCCTATAGCTTTCGATGCCATCGACAACCAACCGGTGGATTTACTTTTTGCCCTGCTGGTGCCGGCAGACCAAACTAAAACGCACCTGCATACTCTGTCACTGGTGGCGAAACGTCTGGCGGACAAAACCATCTGCCGCCGTTTACGCGCAGCCCAGAGCGATGAAGAGCTGTATCAAATCATTACGGATACCGAAGGTACTCCGGATGAAGCGTAGTTATTCGGTAATGTCTCTTTTAGACGTTGTGAGGAGAAACAGTACATGGTACTGATGATCGTCAGCGGACGTTCAGGTTCAGGTAAATCTGTCGCCCTGCGTGCGCTGGAAGATATGGGTTTTTACTGCGTGGATAACCTTCCCGTAGTGTTGTTACCCGATCTGGCTCGAACTCTGGCCGATCGCGAGATTTCTGCCGCCGTCAGCATTGATGTTCGTAATATGCCGGAGTCACCAGAAATATTCGAACAGGCGATGAGTAACCTGCCTGACGCTTTCTCACCGCAACTACTGTTCCTGGATGCCGACCGTAATACCTTAATTCGTCGTTACAGTGACACGCGCCGACTGCATCCGCTTTCCAGCAAAAACCTGTCGCTGGAAAGTGCTATCGACAAAGAAAGCGATTTGCTGGAGCCTCTGCGTTCGCGAGCGGATCTGATTGTCGATACCTCAGAAATGTCCGTTCACGAGCTGGCTGAAATGCTGCGTACCCGTCTGCTGGGTAAACGTGAACGCGAACTGACCATGGTCTTTGAGTCTTTCGGCTTCAAACACGGTATCCCTATCGATGCAGATTACGTCTTTGACGTGCGCTTCTTGCCGAACCCGCACTGGGATCCGAAACTGCGTCCAATGACAGGTCTTGATAAACCTGTCGCCGCGTTCCTCGACCGCCACACAGAAGTACACAATTTTATCTACCAGACGCGAAGCTATCTTGAGCTATGGTTACCTATGCTGGAAACCAACAACCGTAGCTACTTGACGGTCGCCATTGGTTGTACCGGCGGGAAGCACCGTTCGGTGTATATTGCAGAGCAACTGGCAGACTACTTCCGCTCGCGCGGTAAAAACGTCCAGTCACGCCATCGTACGCTGGAAAAACGTAAACCATGACCGTCAAGCAAACTGTTGAAATCACAAACAAGCTGGGCATGCATGCCCGGCCTGCAATGAAGCTGTTTGAATTAATGCAGGGTTTTGACGCTGAAGTGCTGTTACGTAATGACGAAGGCACCGAGGCCGAAGCCAACAGCGTTATTGCGCTGCTGATGTTGGATTCTGCCAAAGGACGGCAGATTGAAGTTGAAGCGACCGGCCCACAGGAAGAGGAAGCACTGGCCGCCGTTATCGCCCTCTTTAACTCTGGTTTTGATGAAGATTAATCTTCATCACTTTGACATACAACTCCCTTCAAACTCCCCCCGACAATAAGAAAATCACGTACTGAAATCATTCTCAATCAACGTCATTTGTACATTTTGTGCGCTTTTCACTTTCAGAAGAACCTTAAGAAAACCTTAAGAGGCATTGTTTAGGTTTTGTTTAAGTTAATCGACCATACTGGAGATCGTCAGAAAATATTTCCAGGAGATGGCATGATTCGCTTATCTGAACAAAGTCCCCTGGGCACCGGAAGACATCGGAAATGTTATGCGCATCCGGAAGATGCCCAACGCTGTATCAAGATTGTCTACCATCGTGGCGATGGTGGCGATAAAGAGATCCGCCGTGAGTTAAAGTACTACGCGCATCTTGGTCGCCGGTTAAAAGACTGGAGTGGAATACCGCGCTATCACGGTACCGTTGAGACGGATTGCGGAACCGGTTATGTCTACGATGTGATTGCAGATTTTGACGGCAAACCCTCCATTACGCTGACCGAATTTGCTGAACAATGCCGTTACGAAGAAGACATTGCACAACTGCGCCAGCTACTGAAACAGCTGAAGCGTTATTTGCAGGATAACCGTATCGTGACGATGTCGCTGAAGCCGCAGAATATCCTCTGTCACCGCATCAGTGAGTCAGAGGTTATCCCGGTCGTCTGCGACAACATTGGTGAAAGCACATTGATTCCACTGGCGACCTGGTCGAAGTGGTGTTGTCTGCGTAAGCAAGAGCGGTTATGGAAACGATTTATCGCCCAACCGGCGCTGGCTATTGCCCTGCAGAAAGATCTGCAACCTCGTGAGAGCAAAACGCTGGCCCTCACTTCGCGCGAAGCTTAATCCAGCTGGTGTTGTTGCATAAACGGCTCACCGCCTAACTGATACATCTGCCGTAAAATCCACGCCTGACGGCTACGCACGTAGCCCGATGGCGAGGAGACTTTGAAACGAAGTGGATTAGGTAATACAGCTGCCAGTAATGCAGCTTCCGACCGGGTAAGTTTGCTCGCGGGTTTGTGGAAATAACGTTGTGCCGCAGCTTCGACGCCAAACACACCGTCGCCAAATTCGGCGATATTCAGGTAAACCGTCAGGATACGCTTTTTGCTCCAGACTGTTTCTATCCCCAGCGTTAATCCAGCTTCCAGCCCTTTTCGTACCCAGCTACGCCCATCCCATAAAAAGAGATTTTTGGCCGTCTGCTGAGAAATCGTTGAAGCACCGCGAATACGGTTTTCATTGCGCTCGTTGTGCGCCAGGGCTTTCTCAATGGAAGCGACATCAAAGCCCCAGTGCTCAGGAAATTTCTGATCTTCTGCGGCAATCACCGCCAGTCCCATCCACGGCGAGATTTGATCCATACTGACCCAGTCAGAATGTGCCACGTAACGAAAATTGCCATGCAGCCAGGCGCTGACCTGTCGCTCGACCATTACCGCTGAGAAGGGAACAGGCGCAACACTAAACAACGCGATGCCCCCGCCCCAGAAAACGGCGAGGACAACCATTAACCGCAAAAGAAAACGGCGAACGAAACTAAACACCGTTAAGCGGCTTTTACTCATTCAGCCAGAACCAGCACGCGGGAAACCAGCTTATCAATGCCGCTCGCCGCTTCTGCAATGTTCTGCGCCAGCATATATGCTGGGGTGGTGACAATCTTATTGTCTTCATCAACCACGATATCATCGACAGGACAGGGCACATGCTCCGCGCCCATCTCTTCCAGCACTTCTGCGGTATCGATATCAGTACCGATGGTCAAACGCAGCGGGAAATCGAAAATTTTCGGCAGCATCGCCGGGGCAATACACATAAAACCAAGCGGTTTTCCGTCCTGATGCATCGCTTGTGCCAGCGCCTTTAATTCACGGTCAACGGTGCATTCGCTACCAAGAGTGGCAAAATTGCTTAAATTCTTCGCCGCGCCAAACCCCCCCGGCACAATCAACGCATCCAGTTCAGCGGCATCGGCCTGGGCCAGAGGACGGATTTCACCGCGCGTTATTCGTGCCGCTTCAATCAGCACGTTGCGCGTTTCCGTCATCGCTTCGCCAGTTAAATGGTTGATAACATCAACCTGCTGCTTATCCGGTGCAAAGCAGACCGCCTGCGCACCGCTGCGTGAAATAGCTAACAACGTCAACACCGCTTCATGAATTTCAGAACCGTCATAGACGCCGCATCCGCTCAGAATTACGCCAATTTTCTTCATTG
>NZ_SJWV01000059.1:0-23238 GCF_004352695.1 Escherichia sp. KCJ4928 | reverse complement strand
CTCTATATAATTCGGTTTACAGGAAGGCGGCAAGTGAATGAATCCCAGGAGCTTACTAAAGTAAGTGACTGGGGTGAATGAACGCAGCCGCAGCACATGTAACCCGAAGTATGACGAGTAACGGTTTATTTTTTAGAATGCCGACCATATACCGCCCAGGTAATCACTACGCAGGCGATATAGAAAATCAAAAATACCTTCATTGCGCCGACTGGCGAACCCGTTAATGCCAGCGAGCTACCAAACGCTTTCGGGATAAAGAAGCCACCAATAGCGCCAATCGCAGAGATGAAACCCAGCGCCGCTGCCGTGTCGGTTGCCGCTTCACGCATCGCACGTTCGTCAGAACCCCCTTCTGCTTTCACGCGATCCATTGTCAGTTTACGGAAGATCACTGAAATCATCTGGAAAGTGGAACCACTACCCAGCCCAGCTGTCAGGAACAGCGCCAGGAAGACCGCGAAGAACGCCATGAAGCTTCCGCCCTGCCCGTCAGTAGGTAAGGTCAGGAACAGCAGGCCGCTGAAAATCGCCATCAGAATAAAGTTCACCAGCGTGACACGAGTTCCGCCCAGACGGTCAGATAATGCACCACCTGCAGAACGCGCCAGCGCACCAATAAACGGCCCGAAGAAAGCGTATTGCAGAATCTGAACATCCGGGAACTGCGTTTTTGACAGCATTGCAAAGCCCGCGGAGAAGCCGATAAAGGAGCCGAAGGTTGCCAGATACAGCAGGCTCATAATCCACAGATGACCCCGTTTGAGTACCGGCAACTGCTCCTTGATGGAGGCTTTCGAGGTAGCAAGATCGTTCATGCCAAACCACGCTGCAATGGTGAAGATGGCAAGGAACGGCACCCATATCCAGGACGCATTCGCCAGATACAGCTCAGTCCCATCCGGCTGTTTGACGCCCTGGCTACCAAATACTGCGAAAATCGACAGTGATACCACCAGCGGAGCAACCAACTGCATGACGCTGACGCCCATGTTTCCCAGACCACCATTCAGACCCAGCGCGCCACCCTGCTTCTGTTTCGGAAAGAAGAAGCTGATGTTTGCCATACTGGATGCGAAGTTCGCGCCAGCAAAGCCGCATAGCAGAGAGATGATGATGAAGACGCTATAAGGCGTGGAGGTATCCTGCACGGCAAAACCCAGCCAGACGCAAGGAATAATCAGAATACCGGTGCTGAACGCCGTCCAGCGACGACCACCGAAGATAGGAACCATAAAGGAGTATGGAACACGTAATAACGCGCCAGAAACCGAAGGCAGCGCAGTCAACATAAATAGCTGATCGGTCGTAAAATTAAAACCGACTTTCGGTAAGTTCACCGCAACAGCGCTGAACAACATCCATACGCAAAACGCCAGCAGCAGACAGGGAACGGAAATCCACAGGTTACGGCTGGCAATACGTTGACCGCGTTGTTGCCAGAACGCAGGATCTTCCGGTCGCCAATCTGTAATGACAGCTCCAGTAGCCCTTTCGGGGGCGGATGAGTGACTCATAGACACCTCTGATACTCGTTTCGATGTCTGCCACCTTAGTGTCTGTAGCTAAAGGCAATTTGATGTAAATCAAACGATAAGATAACTTTATCTATCATTGATATTTATCATTACCCATAGTGAGTACAGTGATTTCATAAAAATTATGAGATTTTTCACGGTGCTGTAAAATCCCTACCCTTACCGATGTAAAGCGACTAACCACACGGCAAATAAGGAGTAACTCTTTCCGGGTATGGGTATACTTCAGCCAATAGCCGAGAATACTGCCATTCCAGAATGCATCGTCACATTCATTAAGGTTATTGCTCATTTAAAGCCTGAAGGAAGAGGTTTACATGCTTAAACGTTGTCTCTCTCCGCTCACCCTGGTTAATCAGGTTGCGCTTATTGTGTTGCTTTCTACTGCTATTGGACTGGCAGGGATGGCGGTTTCTGGCTGGCTGGTGCAAGGCGTTCAGGGCAGCGCCCATGCGATCAACAAAGCGGGATCGCTGCGCATGCAAAGTTACCGTCTGTTGGCGGCAGTGCCATTAAGCGAGAAAGACAAGCCCTTAATTAAAGAGATGGAACAAACGGCATTTAGCGCCGAGTTGACTCGAGCAGCAGAACGAGACGGACAACTGGCGCAATTACAGGGTTTACAAGATTACTGGCGTAATGAACTGATCCCTGCGCTGATGCGTGCACAAAACCGAGAAACGGTGTCAGCGGATGTCAGCCAGTTTGTTGCCGGGCTTGATCAGCTGGTATCTGGTTTTGACCGCACCACGGAAATGCGCATCGAGACAGTGGTACTGGTCCATCGGGTAATGGCGGTATTTATGGCACTTTTACTGGTGTTCACTATTATCTGGTTGCGGGCGCGACTGCTACAACCGTGGCGGCAACTGCTGGCAATGGCGAGTGCCGTCAGCCATCGCGATTTTACCCAACGCGCAAACATCAGCGGGCGCAACGAAATGGCGATGCTTGGAACTGCGTTGAACAATATGTCTGCAGAACTGGCCGAAAGTTATGCCGTACTTGAGCAGCGGGTTCAGGAGAAAACCGCCGGGCTGGAGCATAAAAATCAGATCCTCTCATTTTTATGGCAGGCTAACCGCCGTTTGCATTCCCGCGCCCCGCTGTGTGAACGCCTGTCACCGGTACTCAACGGCTTACAGAATTTAACCCTGCTACGTGATATCGAACTGCGGGTTTATGATACTGATGATGAAGAGAATCATCAGGAGTTTACCTGCCAGCCAGATATGACTTGTGATGATAAAGGCTGCCAGCTCTGCCCGCGCGGCGTATTACCCGTTGGCGATCGCGGCACAACCCTGAAGTGGCGGCTGGCTGACTCTCATACGCAGTACGGTATTTTGCTGGCGACCCTGCCGCAGGGGCGTCATCTTAGCCATGATCAACAACAACTGGTGGATACCCTGGTTGAACAACTCACCGCCACGCTGGCGTTGGATCGCCATCAGGAACGTCAGCAACAGTTGATCGTGATGGAAGAGCGTGCCACCATTGCGCGCGAACTGCATGATTCTATTGCCCAATCTCTCTCTTGTATGAAGATGCAGGTGAGTTGTTTACAGATGCAGGGCGATGCGCTGCCAGAAAGCAGCCGCGAACTGTTAAGTCAGATCCGTAACGAACTGAATGCATCCTGGGCGCAGTTGCGTGAATTGCTCACCACATTCCGCTTGCAGCTCACCGAGCCTGGATTACGTCCGGCGCTGGAGGCGAGTTGCGAAGAGTACAGCGCCAAATTTGGCTTCCCGGTGAAGCTGGATTATCAATTGCCGCCTCGTCTGGTGCCTTCGCATCAGGCAATCCACTTGTTGCAAATTGCCCGTGAGGCATTAAGTAACGCCCTCAAACATTCGCAAGCGAGTGAGGTCGTGGTGACGGTGGCGCAAAACGATAATCAGGTCAAACTGACCGTCCAGGATAACGGCTGCGGCGTGCCTGAAAATGCCATCCGCAGCAATCACTACGGCATGATAATAATGCGCGACCGTGCGCAAAGTTTACGAGGCGATTGCCGCGTCCGCCGTCGTGAATCAGGTGGCACCGAAGTGGTGGTCACCTTTATTCCCGAAAAAACTTTCACAGACGTCCAAGGAGATACCCATGAGTAATCAGGAACCGGCTACTATCCTGCTGATTGACGATCACCCGATGCTGCGAACTGGCGTAAAACAGCTTATCAGTATGGCACCAGATATCACCGTGGTTGGCGAAGCGAGTAATGGCGAACAGGGTATTGAACTGGCGGAGTCTCTTGATCCCGATCTGATCCTGTTAGATCTCAATATGCCCGGCATGAACGGTCTGGAAACGCTGGATAAACTGCGCGAAAAGTCCCTCTCAGGGCGCATTGTGGTATTCAGCGTCTCTAACCATGAAGAAGATGTGGTCACCGCACTGAAACGCGGCGCGGATGGCTATCTGTTAAAAGATATGGAACCGGAAGATCTGCTGAAAGCATTGCATCAGGCAGCTGCTGGCGAAATGGTATTAAGCGAAGCATTAACGCCTGTTCTGGCCGCCAGCTTGCGTGCTAACCGTGCCACTACTGAGCGCGATGTTAACCAGTTAACCCCACGCGAGCGCGATATTCTCAAGCTGATTGCCCAGGGTTTGCCGAACAAGATGATTGCCCGCCGCCTGGATATCACCGAAAGCACAGTAAAAGTGCACGTCAAGCACATGCTGAAGAAAATGAAGCTCAAGTCTCGCGTGGAAGCAGCGGTATGGGTGCATCAGGAGCGCATTTTCTGATTACGGTTCCCAGCGCAGTTCGTCGTTTGACAATGCATCGAACGGTTCGACAAGCGTTAGCGTGATCTCATTGGAGGAGACACGCTGCCCCTGGTTATCTTCCACCACCACCGACAATCGCCAGTGATTGCTTGCCCCTTCCCCGTTCTGCCAGTCAGGCATGATCAGCGTCCAGCCCTCCGCGCTGTTGGCTTGGGCGCCCGGCGTCAAACTTAATATCTGCGTATCGCCCTGCCAAATCAGTTGCCGAATACCGTAACGACTGCGGATTTGTAATTTCAGCGGCACTGTTTCGCCAGGTTTTAGATCCCACGGCGGTGTCGCCAGAAACACCGTTAACGTTTTTCGCTGTCGGTACTCAAGAGTCGGTAGATTATTTCGCTGCGGATTGTCATAGCGACTACCACGTAACGACTGACTTTCGGCAACCTCGCCCGCAGAAAGTTGTTTTTTGAGCGGTACACCAAAGCGGTAATTAAGATTCAGCCCGAGGTTATTTTGATTCTCGCCACTTTCACCCTGTTTATGCTGGGCCGTCACAGTGACTAATGGCACAGGGGTGTAATTTAATCCCAGACTCAACGCGACGGGATTGTGATAACCCGTACCAGAGTTAAACAAATCAACACGATCACCAAAATACTGTTCTACGCTGACACTGGTATTGAGGTGTTGATAGAACGGCATGCGCATCCGGGCTGTCAGGTCATACCCGCGCGCCATCCGTTGTTCCTGCGTGGCTGTCTGTTCATGCCATGCAGCAAACGGCTGATAAAAGTTTGCCGATAGTCGCAAATATTCGCCCCACGCTTCGGCACCAAAGCCCGCTCGCTGAAGATTTTCGTCCAGCAAGTTGTCATAAAAAGTGTTATAACCCACCAGCCAGTTGCCGCGCGCCCAGCGTTGCCCAACGCCCACATTGCTCACCAACCCATCATCCTGCTGAGTAAGACCAAGCTGGCTCCAGGTGAGATAACGATCATTATCTTGTAACGGCACAAACCAGCTTCCACGACTGCCGGTGAAATGTCCTTCGTTATCCACTTTGACGTCAACACTGGCATTTCCCCACGGTGATAGCCAGGACTCTACGTGCTGATTAACCTGTTGACTAAGCGCGTCGCGGACTTTTCCCAATGCGAAAGCTTTTGCCTGCTCGCCAGTATCCAGCCCGTTATCATTCATACTGGTTTCGCCGAAATCTTTCACAATTTCAGCAAAGTGTTTTTCCCCATCATGATTTTCGGGAGCCATGCCTAAATCCGGCAGACCATCATTGTTATTATCAAAGGGATTTGCCGCTTTTTGCTCGAAGGTAGATTGTGCGTTAGCTGTGCCGCCTGCTACAAGCAAGAGTAAATAAAACGGGATAATGCGAGGAACGAAACGGCTCAAAACGTCGGTAACTTCCGGTAATAATGAAAAACCATAGCCTTAAAGAATAACGATTACTGGCAACTTTTGTCGTATTTTCTCGCGCTTTCAGGAAAATCCTTAAAAATGTGACCGATTGGTCAGACGCTGCAGAAGCAGTAAGATAGAAGATGAATGTCTAATTCCCTGAATACAGGAGTAAATAATGCAAAAAATCGTGATCGTTGCCAATGGCGCACCTTACGGGAGCGAATCCTTGTTTAACAGCTTGCGGCTGGCCATTGCGTTACGAGAGCAGGAGAGCAATCTGGATCTGCGTCTGTTCCTGATGTCTGATGCGGTCACAGCTGGGTTGCGCGGGCAAAAACCAGGGGAAGGCTACAACATTCAGCAAATGCTGGAGATCCTTACCGCTCAGAATGTACCGGTGAAATTGTGCAAAACCTGTACCGACGGGCGCGGGATTAGCACACTTCCTCTTATTGATGGGGTGGAAATCGGTACTCTTGTGGAACTGGCGCAATGGACGCTGTCAGCCGATAAAGTGCTCACATTTTAATGTTTGAGGGGGCGTCTGACGCCCCACTATGAGGGAAGTTTACTCAGGCGAATCCCGGCCGTAACACACCATCCGGATAATTCTCCGCCAGCAGTTTTTTTACCGATACCAGCAAATCATTCAGCCCATCGTCCTGCATTCCCAGTTTGATAAGCTCCTGTTCCAGTGAAAACAGGTATTGTGCGTTGGTTCCCAGCGGACCGCTCGCCGCCGCAATCAACGGCGCGATGACCTGAGCGCGAGTGTCAGATTCATATTCTGGATGTCGCGGGTCCATAATAAACACAATGGCGTTTACTGTGCATCCATCATCAAGATCAAGCTGACACCAGGTTGGCAGATAACAGCCGGTAATCATCTCGCGCTTCCACAACAGGGTTAGTTCCTGCTCCAGCGTCTCTTCTGGCAGTCGATAGGCGACGCCTGTAGTGCGTCCGCCCTCTTTCAGTGCAAGCATCCGTCCCGGCTGGTGCGCAGTCCCGCGCCCGGCGGTCAGGCGCAGGCAAAACGCGCGATGCCATCCAACCAGTGTACCGGTGCACGACTCGGTAAACTCCAGTGCCGGATTCCACATCAACGATCCATAACCGAAGATCCACACCGGTCCCTCATCAGGTCGACAAGCCAGCGTCGCCGCCAGCGAAGCCGCCCGTTGCTCTGCTGACCATAAGAGTGATTCTTCAATGGCACCAAATGCCGTTTTACAATCGGCATTCATCAAGAAATCACGCGTTATCACCTTACACCTCCGCCACTGCATACTTCCCTGCGACAACTTTTTGGTGTCTTCCGGACATTTTTACTGCTCATTTTGAAACCACTAACGGGACAATATGCAATCCACGGACCACTTGCAAGGCAACACCGCACGAATAGCTTTAACTAAGCTACCGGTTTTACGATTTTTTATGCCATTTATCATCATCCCCTTTGGCATATTCATGCTTCACAGCAGCCCAGGCCACTTTATGCGCGGTTTCTTCGCGACTGGCGTCATCACGCCGATCGTCTTTATCTTTATATTGATCCCATGCGCTGTTGAACGCTTCTTTATAGATATCCTGGGCATGAGACGGTAGAACGTGCTTTACGCTTTCCGGCAGATCGCTTTTCGTTTTATACGGCATCGTTGACTCCTTTTACAAAGTTGAACATTAAGTGTGGTCAACAATATCTACTCTTGCCAAAACATAAGAATTTTCATGTCAGACTGTTCTTAAGAAACGCTAAAACAAACATTGTCTAAACGTAATACTTATTTTTATGTCCCAATGAGTAAAAAATCGACAGTGGGGTAAAAATTCGTAAAATGTTACCGATATCCAGACACTTTCTGTTATTTTTCCTACCTATTTTTTACATTTTCGATAAATTCATCTGCAAAGGGATAACCATAATGTCAAATGCTCAAGAGGCGGTAAAAACCCGCCACAAGGAGACTTCGCTTATTTTCCCGGTTCTGGCGCTGGTAGTGCTGTTCCTGTGGGGAAGCAGCCAGACACTACCAGTGGTCATTGCCATCAATCTTCTTGCGCTTATTGGTATTTTAAGTAGCGCCTTTAGTGTTGTCCGTCATGCGGACGTATTAGCCCATCGCCTGGGAGAACCTTACGGTTCGCTTATTCTTAGCCTTTCAGTGGTTATTCTTGAAGTCAGTTTGATTTCAGCTTTAATGGCAACCGGCGACGCCGCGCCAACGCTAATGCGTGATACGCTCTATTCAATCATTATGATTGTTACCGGTGGGCTGGTTGGCTTTTCATTATTGTTGGGCGGTCGTAAGTTTGCCACCCAATATATGAATCTGTTTGGTATCAAGCAGTATTTAATTGCGCTGTTCCCCCTGGCGATAATCGTACTGGTATTTCCAATGGCTCTGCCTGCGGCGAATTTTTCAACCGGTCAGGCGTTACTGGTAGCATTAATTTCTGCGGCAATGTATGGCGTATTTTTGCTGATCCAGACCAAAACGCATCAAAGTTTGTTTGTCTACGAGCACGAAGATGACAGTGATGACGATGACCCGCATCACGGTAAACCGTCTGCCCATAGCAGCGTGTGGCATGCTATCTGGTTGATTATCCATCTGATTGCCGTTATTGCAGTCACCAAAATGAATGCCAGCCCGCTGGAGACATTGCTCGACAGCATGAATGCCCCTGTCGCCTTTACTGGCTTCCTGGTGGCTCTGTTGATTCTGTCGCCGGAAGGTTTAGGTGCGTTAAAAGCAGTGTTGAACAACCAGGTCCAGCGCGCGATGAATCTGTTCTTTGGTTCAGTGTTAGCAACCATTTCGCTTACCGTACCTGTCGTCACGCTAATTGCCTTTATGACGGGTAACGAATTACAGTATGCACTTGGTGCGCCAGAAATGGTGGTGATGGTGGCCTCTTTAGTGCTGTGCCATATCTCCTTCTCCACCGGACGTACTAACGTGCTCAATGGCGCAGCGCATCTGGCACTGTTTGCCGCCTATTTGATGACGATATTTGCCTGACAGTTATATCTCCTCCGATGACGGAAATCGGGGGAGATAAGATAAATTCCTGCTTATTGTATTTCTTCATACTACCTGGACAGCTCGTTAATCAGAATTGCGAGCCTGTACCACAACCTGCACGAAACCACTGCAACAGCTGTTGAAAAGCCGGAATGTACTCTTTATTGCAAACATTTCAGGGATGAAGTGAAGATGAATTGAGACGTAGTATCCACACCAAGCCGGAATTATCCGGTGAGGCGCAATGTTGCGGGGGCTTTATCCCTGGTGGCATTGGTTGCTGGAAAGAGAAAACCCCCGCACGTTGAGAGGTAAAACCTGACAACAAAACGGGGGCTAATCTTGAAACCAGACACTTCAAGAATAGCCGCAAAATGTTGTCATTACAACAAGGCGGCTATATGACGCTCGCGCAGTTTGCCATGACTTTCTGGCACGACCTGGCAGCACCGATCCTGGCGGGGATTATTACCGCAGCGATTGTCAGCTGGTGGCGTAACCGGAAGTAAGGTGAAAACGGGCGTCAGGCTGCCGTGATGGCAATATGCGCCCGAAACCGGCCGCAGGGGTAACAGCCTGCGGCCATTTTTGTCTTTATCTCTTCCACAAGTAAATATTGGCAACCCGAGCTGGAAGCATCATCCAGAGTACTCATGAAACGACTGTAACAGCTGTTGAAAAACCGGAATGCACTCTTCATTGCAAACATTTCAGGGATGAAGTGAAGATGAATTGAGTCGTAGTATCCACACCAAGCCGGAATTATCCGGTGAGGCGCAATGTTGCGGGGGCTTTATCCCTGGTGGCATTGGTTGCTGGAAAGAGAAAACCCCCTCACGTTGAGAGGTAAAACCTGACAACAGAACGGGGGCTAATCTTGAACCATCAACAATTCAAGAATAGCCGCAAAATATTGTCATTACAACAAGGCGGCTATATGACGCTCGCGAAGTTTGCCATGATTTTCTGGCACGACCTGGCAGCACCGATCCTGGCGGGGATTATTACCGCAGCGATTGTCGGCTGGTGGCGTAACCGGAAGTAAGGTGAAAACGGGCGTCAGGCTGCCGTGATGGCAATATGCGCCCGAAACCGGCCGCAGGGGTAACAGCCTGCGGCCATTTTTGTCTTTATCTCTTCCACAAGTAAATATTGGCAACCCGAGCTGGAAGCATCATCCAGAGCCCTCATGAAACGACTGTAACAGCTGTTGAAAAACCGGAATGCACTCTTCATTGCAAACATTTCAGGGATGAAGTGAAGATGAATTGAGACGTAGTATCCACATCAAGCCGGCGTTATCCGGTGAGGCGCAATGTTGCGGGGGCTTTATCCCTGGTGGCATTGGTTGCTGGAAAGAGAAAACCCCCGCACGTTGAGAGGTTTAACCTGACAACAGAACGGGGGCTAATCTTGAACCAGAACAATTCAAGAATAGCCGCAAAATGTTGTCATTACAACAAGGCGGCTATATGACGCTCGCGCAGTTTGCCATGATTTTCTGGCACGACCTGGCAGCACCGATCCTGGCGGGAATTATTACCGCAGCGATTGTCGGCTGGTGGCGTAACCGGAAGTAAGGTGAAAACGGGCGTCAGGCTGCCGTGATGGCAATATGCGCCCGAAACCGGCCGCAGGGGTAACAGCCTGCGGCCTTTTTTGTATCTGGCACCCATGAAAAAAGTCTTAACGCAGAACGCTAAGACTTTATTTTTCAAGCAAAAAAGATTACTTGCTGGTATCCAGTTCTTCGAAACCTTTCACCAGATCATCAATCGCTTTCATCTGCTTGAGGAACGGTTCCAGTTTAGCCAGCGGCAGCGCGGATGGACCATCACATTTCGCATGTTCCGGATCCGGATGCGCTTCAATAAACAGCCCCGCCAGACCTACCGCCATACCGGCTCGTGCCAGCTCAGCCACCTGAGCACGACGACCACCGGAAGCTGCGCCAAACGGATCGCGGCATTGCAGTGCGTGGGTCACGTCGAAAATCACCGGCGAGTTACCAGACACTTTCTTCATAATGCTGAAGCCCAGCATATCGACAACCAGGTTGTCATAGCCGAAGTTAGCACCACGATCGCAAAGAATCACTTTTTCGTTGCCGCCTTCTTTGAATTTATCAACGATATTACCCATCTGTCCCGGGCTGACAAACTGTGGTTTCTTGACGTTAATTACCGCACCGGTTTTCGCCATGGCTTCAACCAGGTCAGTCTGGCGAGCAAGAAACGCCGGCAACTGAATCACATCCACGACATCAGCAACGGGCTGTGCCTGACTTGGTTCGTGAACGTCGGTGATAATTTTCACGCCAAAAGTCTGCTTCAACTCCTGGAAGATTTTCATCCCTTCTTCCAGGCCCGGTCCACGATAAGAGTGGATGGAGGAGCGGTTGGCTTTGTCAAAAGAGGCTTTGAACACGTAAGGGATACCCAGTTTCTGGGTCACAGTTACGTAGTGCTCGCAAATGCGCATCGCCAGATCGCGAGATTCCAGCACGTTCATACCGCCAAACAGTACGAACGGCAGGTCATTTGCTACGTTGATGTCGCCAATGCTAACCACTTTTTGTTTCATAGGATCGCCTTAATCTTGAGTAAAATGTCGATTAATTAATGCAGCACAATATGTTTATGCGCGATGTTATTTATTTGCGCACGGATCATTTCGCTGATCGGGTCTTCCGGACACTGTTCAACGAAATAACTTAAATCGTTCAACGCAACGTGTTCGCAATCCAGTTGCGCATAAATCAACCCGCGATCGCGAATTTCATAGGGATCTTCAGGGTTGAATTGTAATAAAGCTTCGCTGGTGCGTAACGCCAGCTCCATCTGATTTTCTTCCATCAACGAGGCTTTGAGTGTATCCAGCAATTTGCGGATTACCTCAATGTTATCAGCTTCATCAAGGTCTTCATAAAACAGTTCCGCCGACGGGCTGATATTTCCCTTTAACCATACGTCCAGCATATGTTCGCTTAACGATTCACCGTTAAAAGGATTAATCAGCCAAATTTCGCCATCCGGACATTCAATGCGCAATATCAGCTGCGTAGGGAAAATCACCGGCAGCAGCGGCAAATCGAGACGATTCGCGACCCATAATAAAACCGCACCTAATGATACCGCACTGCCCTGTCGATTCTTTAACACCTGGTCCAGCCATAATGCATCGGAAAGACGATAAACGCCGCGTGAGGCTTTAAATCCCCAGTCGCCGTAAAACAGCGCGATCAGTTTTTCCAACTGCTCTTCTAAAGGCAGAAGCTGGCTGATTTCTTCCTTCGCCAGACTAACGAGACGCTCCAGTTCGTCGTAAACATCTTGCGAGGGAAAATCGCGGCGGATTGCTTCGCAAGCCAGGATCATGCCTTCGCACAATGGCGCTTTATTAAATTCGAAATCAGCTAACGATCTCATGACTTACCCCAGTAACGGTACTTTTGTGGTGGCGAGTTTAATGATGATGTACAGCACCACCAACGCCAGCGGGAAGGCAATAATGCGCGCCTGCTGACTGTGCATACGACGATAATCGAGTGCAATAAAACCCAAAACGATATAAATGATAACTCCAAACAGCTTTTCAGTCAGCCACTGTGCCTGCCCGGAAAATGGCAGGATGTGCGCTTTAGCCATCAACGCAATACCGCTTAACAGTAACAGCGTATCGACAACCGGCGGCACAATGCGCGTCCAGCGAGCAAATGCCTGTGGATGCTTCTGATAACGTAGCCAGAAACGTAAGGTTAATAGCCCAACAGAAAGCGCGATACTAATAAGATGAACACTAAGCAGTGTAGAAAAACTTGTCATTGATAATAGCGGCCGAGCGTTACGCGCTCGTTATCACCATAGTCACGGCAGGTTTCGACGTCATGATACCCCGCGAGGATAAATGCTTGTCGCACCGCTTCGCCCTGCTGCCAGCCATGTTCCAGAAGCAGAAAGCCGCCGGATACCAGCGCGTTACGCGACTGTTCGATGATATGCACGATGTCTGCCATTCCACTGTCTGCCGCAACCAGCGCAGTGAGCGGCTCAAAGCGGACATCGCCTTGTTGAAGATGAGGGTCCTGCTCGTCAATATACGGCGGATTGCTGACAATCATCGCAAACTGCTGCCCGGCTAGCGCGCTAAACCAGTCGCTTTGCAGAATGTGGATATTTTTGATCGCCAGATGCTGGGCATTACGTTGTGCCAGGGAGACAGCATCAGGCATACGATCTACAGCGATAATTTCGCAGTCCGGGCGCTCGCTAGCCAGCGCAAGCGCAATCGCCCCGGTACCCGTCCCGAGATCAAGAATACGGCAAGGTTGTTCAGGCAACCGCGCCAGTGCCTGCTCCACCAGACACTCCGTATCCGGGCGCGGAATTAAGGTCGCTGGCGAAACAAATAACGGCAACGACCAGAATTCTCGCACCCCGGTTAAATGAGCAATGGGTTCACCATCGCGACGACGTGTCAGTAGCGCATCAAGTTGCTGACATTGTTCGTCAGTCAGCTGCGTTTCACCAAAGGCGAGAATAAAAGTACGCCCTCTGCCGGTAACATGCTCCAGCAGGATTTCAGCATCACGCCGCGGGCTTTCGCTCGCCTGAAGTTGGCTTATTGCTTCACGTAACCAGTGTTGATATTCCATTATTCCTGCTCGGACAACGCCGCCAGTTGGTCGGCCTGATGTTCCTGGATAATCGGTTCAATCAGCATATCCAGCTTACCTTCCATCACTTCATCCAGGCGGTAGAGCGTCAGGTTGATGCGGTGATCGGTAACGCGCCCCTGCGGGAAATTGTAAGTACGGTTACGGTCGCTGCGATCGCCACTCCCCAGCAGGTTACGACGGGTAGACGCTTCGGCCTGTTGGCGTTTTGCCATTTCAGCAGCGTGGATGCGAGCACCGAGCACTGAAAGCGCCTTCGCTTTGTTTTTATGTTGTGAACGTTCATCCTGACATTCAACAACAATCCCGGTCGGCAAGTGAGTAATACGAATTGCCGAATCGGTGGTGTTAACGTGCTGACCACCCGCCCCTGACGAGCGGAAAGTATCAATGCGTAAATCTGCTGGGTTGATGTCCGGCAGTTCTGCGTCAGGCAGTTCTGGCATTACCGCAACGGTACAAGCAGAAGTATGAATACGACCCTGCGATTCCGTAGCAGGAACACGCTGCACGCGATGACCGCCAGATTCAAATTTCAGACGACCATACACACCATCACCGCTAATTTTGGCGATGATCTCTTTATAACCACCATGTTCACCCTCGCTGGCGCTCATGATTTCTACCCGCCAGCGGCGGGCTTCGGCGTAACGGCTGTACATACGGAACAGATCGCCTGCGAACAGCGCCGCTTCGTCGCCGCCGGTTCCGGCTCGGACTTCGAGGAAGGCGTTACGTTCGTCATCAGGATCTTTTGGCAGTAACAGAACCTGTAATTGCTGTTCCAGTTGCTCGCTTTTTTCTTTAGCTTCGCGCAGTTCATCCTGCGCCATCTCACGCATTTCAGGATCATCGAGCATCATCTGTGCGGTTTCGATATCTTCCTGAACCTGTTGCCAGTCGGTAAAACAGCGCGAAACATCACTTAACTGCGCATATTCGCGTGATAATGCGCGAAAACGTTCCTGGTCGGCGATAGTTTGCGCGTCACCCAGCAACGCCTGAACTTCTTCATGGCGTTCATGCAGGGCTTCCAGTTTGGCAACGATAGAAGGCTTCATAGGCGTAAATGCACCCTGTAAAAAAAGAAAATGATGTACTGCTACTCCAGCCCGAGGCTGTCGCGCAGAATATTCAGGCGTTCGTTATCCCCGTCACGGGCGGCCTGTTGAAGTGATTTCGTTGGCGCATGGATCAAGCGGTTAGTCAGTTTCCATGCCAGATCCTGCATAATGGCTTGCGCGTCGCCGCCCTGCTCAAGGGCCGCTAACGCTTTGGCGGTTAACTCATCGCGAACGTGCTCTGCCTGGCTGCGATACTCGCGAATGGTTTCGCTGGCGCTTTGTGCTCGCAGCCACGCCATAAATTCGCTGGTTTCCTGAGCGACAATAGTTTCCGCCTCAACCGCTGCGGCTTTACGCTGCGCCAGGTTGTGCGAAATGATGCTTTGCAGATCGTCCACACTATAAAGATAAGCATTCGCCAGTTTGCCAACTTCCGGCTCAACATCGCGCGGAACGGCAATATCCACCAACAGCATTGGTTGGTTGCGACGGCTTTTTAATGCGCGCTCCACCATGCCTTTCCCGATAATCGGTAACGGGCTGGCGGTGGAACTGATGATGATATCGGCTTCGCGCAGACGTTCGTCGATCTCACTCAGGGCAATCACTTCCGCGCCAACTTCATCTGCCAGAATTTGGGCACGTTCGCGAGTGCGGTTGGCGATAATCATCTTCTGTACTTTATGTTCGCGCAGATGACGCGCTACCAGCTCGATGGTTTCGCCCGCGCCTACCAGCAACACTGTGACCGTAGAGAGCGATTCAAAGATCTGCCGCGCCAGCGTACAAGCCGCAAAAGCGACAGACACAGCACTGGCACCGATATCTGTTTCAGTGCGAACGCGTTTCGCGACAGAGAAAGATTTCTGGAACATGCGTTCCAGTTCGCTGGCCTTCATATGACCTTTTTGCGAATCGGCAAACGCTTTTTTAACCTGACCGAGGATCTGCGGCTCCCCAAGAACCAGTGAATCCAGGCCGCTGGCAACACGCATTAAATGGCTAACCGCGTCGTTATCCTGATGCCAGTAGAGGCTTTTACGCAGATCTTCTTCATTAAGATTGTGATAATCGCAAAGCCAGCGGATTAACGCCTCTTGCAGGTTATCCTGCTCTTCAACGCTAAGATAAAGTTCCGTGCGGTTGCACGTCGACAGCACCACGCCGCCCTGCACCATCGGCTGCGCAAGCAGGCTGTCAAGCGCCTGATCGAGCTTATCCGGCGAAAACGATACACGTTCTCGCAGCGATACAGGTGCCGTTTTATGGTTGATACCGAGTGCTAAAAGGGTCATGTCTGCGGGAAATAATACCAACGTTGATAGGGTTAGTCTGCTTGCATCATACAGGATGCGTAAGATCAATAAAAGAGAGCGCCCCCTTTTGGAGTAATTGCCGAAAGCCGTTAGATTCTGGCAATTAAGACAACTTGAACATAGACGATAGCGGACGGTAACGCTAGCATTAAGGGTTATAACTGCAACGTATCTCAAGGACTTGTCATCACTATGCCCCTGCCCGATTTTCGTCTTATCCGCCTGCTACCGCTGGCTGCTCTTGTGCTTACTGCCTGTTCCGTTACCACGCCCAAAGGTCCTGGCAAAAGCCCGGATTCGCCACAATGGCGTCAGCATCAGCAAGACGTGCGCAATCTTAATCAGTATCAGACTCGCGGCGCGTTCGCTTATATTTCTGACCAACAAAAAGTGTACGCCCGCTTTTTCTGGCAGCAAACCGGCCAGGATCGCTACCGTCTGCTGCTCACTAACCCATTGGGCAGCACGGAACTGGAGCTGAATGCTCAACCGGGTAACGTGCAGTTAGTTGACAATAAAGGTCAGCGTTATACCGCCGATGACGCCGAAGAGATGATTGGCAAATTGACCGGAATGCCAATTCCGCTCAACAGCTTGCGCCAGTGGATTTTAGGTTTACCGGGTGATGCAACCGACTACAAACTGGACGACCAGTACCGCCTGAGCGAAATTACCTACAGCCAGAATGGCAAAAACTGGAAGGTTGTTTATGGTGGTTATGACACCAAAACGCAACCTGCGATGCCAGCCAATATGGAACTCACCGACGGTGGTCAACGCATCAAGTTAAAAATGGATAACTGGATAGTGAAATAATGCGGACACAGTGGCCCTCTCCGGCAAAACTTAATCTGTTTTTATACATTACCGGTCAGCGTGCGGATGGTTACCACACGCTGCAAACGCTGTTTCAGTTTCTTGATTACGGCGACACCATCAGCATTGAGCTTCGTGACGATGGGGATATTCGTCTGTTAACGCCCGTTGAAGGCGTGGAACATGAAGATAACCTGATCGTTCGCGCAGCGCGGTTGTTGATGAAAACTGCGGCAGACAGCGGGCGTCTTCCGACGGGAAGCGGTGCGAATATCAGCATTGACAAGCGTTTGCCAATGGGCGGCGGTCTCGGCGGTGGTTCATCCAATGCCGCGACGGTCCTGGTGGCATTAAATCATCTCTGGCAATGCGGGCTAAGCATGGATGAGCTGGCGGAAATGGGGCTGACGCTGGGCGCAGATGTTCCTGTCTTTGTTCGGGGGCATGCCGCGTTTGCCGAAGGCGTTGGTGAAATACTAACGCCGGTGGATCCGCCAGAGAAGTGGTATCTGGTGGCGCACCCTGGTGTAAGTATTCCGACTCCGGTGATTTTTAAAGATCCTGAACTCCCGCGCAATACGCCAAAAAGGTCAATAGAAACGTTGCTAAAATGTGAATTCAGCAATGATTGCGAGGTTATCGCAAGAAAACGTTTTCGCGAGGTTGATGCGGTGCTTTCCTGGCTGTTAGAATACGCCCCGTCGCGCCTGACTGGGACAGGGGCCTGTGTCTTTGCTGAATTTGATACAGAGTCTGAAGCCCGCCAGGTGCTAGAGCAAGCCCCGGAATGGCTCAATGGCTTTGTGGCGAAAGGCGTTAATCTTTCCCCATTGCACAGAGCCATGCTTTAAGCCGGGCAAGCTGAGTTTCGGTGACAACGTCACCTTGTTCCAGACGTTGCATCGCGCTCTTTAATACACCGCCTGGAAAGGATCATGCCTGGCCCGCACAGTTTTCGGCAGATTCTTTCCACCAATGGACGCATGCCTGAGGTTCTTCTCGTGCCTGATATGAAGCTTTTTGCTGGTAACGCCACCCCGGAACTAGCACAACGTATTGCCAACCGCCTGTACACTTCACTCGGCGACGCCGCTGTAGGTCGCTTTAGCGATGGCGAAGTCAGCGTACAAATTAATGAAAATGTACGCGGTGGTGATATTTTCATCATCCAGTCCACTTGTGCCCCTACTAACGACAACCTGATGGAATTAGTCGTTATGGTTGATGCCCTGCGTCGTGCTTCCGCAGGTCGTATCACCGCTGTTATCCCCTACTTTGGCTATGCGCGCCAGGACCGTCGCGTCCGTTCCGCTCGTGTACCAATCACTGCGAAAGTGGTTGCAGACTTCCTCTCCAGCGTCGGTGTTGACCGTGTGCTGACAGTGGATCTGCACGCTGAACAGATTCAGGGTTTCTTCGACGTTCCGGTTGATAACGTATTTGGTAGCCCGATCCTGCTGGAAGACATGCTGCAGCTGAATCTGGATAACCCAATTGTGGTTTCTCCGGACATCGGCGGCGTTGTGCGTGCCCGCGCTATCGCTAAGCTGCTGAACGATACCGATATGGCAATCATCGACAAACGTCGTCCGCGTGCGAACGTTTCCCAGGTGATGCATATCATCGGTGACGTTGCAGGTCGTGACTGCGTACTGGTCGATGATATGATCGACACTGGCGGTACGCTGTGTAAAGCTGCTGAAGCTCTGAAAGAACGTGGTGCTAAACGTGTATTTGCGTACGCGACTCACCCGATCTTCTCTGGCAACGCGGCGAACAACCTGCGTAACTCTGTAATTGATGAAGTCGTTGTCTGCGATACCATTCCGCTGAGCGATGAAATCAAATCACTGCCGAACGTGCGTACTCTGACCCTGTCAGGTATGCTGGCCGAAGCGATTCGTCGTATCAGCAACGAAGAATCGATCTCTGCCATGTTCGAACACTAATCGAACCCGGCTCAAAGACCCGCTGCGGCGGGTTTTTTTGTCTGTAATATCCATTTGTATGACCTATGCCTCCTTCACCTGCCATTTAGTTGACAGATGATGCGCTCACGGATGAAACATTATTGTGAACAAAATATTTTCCTCACATGTGATGCCTTTCCGCGCTCTGATCGACGCTTGCTGGAAAGAAAAATATACTGCCGCACGGTTTACCCGTGACCTGATTGCCGGGATAACCGTCGGGATTATTGCTATCCCGCTGGCGATGGCGTTGGCTATTGGTAGTGGTGTGGCACCCCAGTACGGTTTATATACCGCAGCTGTTGCGGGGATTGTCATTGCTCTGACGGGTGGGTCACGCTTTAGCGTTTCCGGTCCGACTGCGGCATTTGTGGTAATTCTCTATCCCGTGTCGCAACAGTTTGGACTGGCAGGACTGCTGGTTGCGACCTTGCTGTCGGGGATCTTTTTGATTCTGATGGGTCTGGCACGCTTTGGTCGCCTGATTGAGTATATTCCGGTTTCCGTCACCTTAGGTTTCACCTCGGGTATCGGGATCACCATCGGTACCATGCAGATTAAAGATTTTCTCGGTCTGCAAATGGCCCATGTCCCGGAACATTATCTACAAAAAGTCGGCGCATTATTTATGGCGCTGCCGACCATTAATGTGGGTGATGCTGCCATTGGCATTGTGACGCTAGGTATTCTTGTTTTTTGGCCGCGTCTGGGCATTCGTTTACCCGGTCACCTTCCGGCCTTGCTGGCTGGTTGCGCGGTGATGGGGATTGTTAACCTGCTCGGCGGACATGTTGCTACCATCGGTTCGCAATTCCACTACGTCCTGGCCGATGGTTCTCAGGGTAACGGTATTCCGCAACTGCTGCCGCAACTGGTGCTGCCGTGGGATCTGCCTAATTCAGAATTCACGCTAACCTGGGATTCTATTCGCACACTGCTGCCTGCGGCATTCTCAATGGCAATGCTCGGCGCAATCGAATCTCTGCTCTGCGCCGTGGTACTGGATGGTATGACCGGGACGAAACACAAGGCGAACAGCGAACTGGTTGGACAGGGACTGGGGAATATTATCGCTCCGTTCTTTGGTGGTATTACCGCTACAGCTGCCATCGCGCGTTCTGCCGCTAACGTCCGTGCCGGGGCAACTTCCCCTATCTCAGCGGTGATCCACTCTATTCTGGTTATTCTTGCCCTGCTGGTACTGGCACCGCTGCTCTCCTGGCTGCCGCTTTCCGCTATGGCAGCCCTGCTGTTGATGGTGGCGTGGAACATGAGTGAAGCGCATAAAGTGGTCGACTTGCTGCGTCATGCACCGAAAGATGACATCATTGTCATGCTGCTGTGCATGTCGCTGACCGTGCTGTTTGATATGGTTATTGCCATCAGCGTGGGGATCGTGCTGGCATCGCTGCTGTTTATGCGTCGTATCGCACGTATGACTCGCCTGGCACCGGTAGTCGTAGATGTTCCAGACGATGTTCTGGTACTGCGCGTTATTGGCCCGCTGTTTTTTGCTGCTGCTGAAGGCTTGTTCACGGACCTGGAGTCACGTCTTGAAGGCAAACGGATTGTGATTCTGAAGTGGGATGCCGTTCCGGTACTTGATGCTGGTGGTCTTGATGCGTTCCAGCGTTTTGTGAAGCGTCTGCCCGAAGGATGTGAACTGCGCGTGTGCAACGTGGAATTCCAGCCACTGCGCACTATGGCTCGCGCAGGCATTCAACCGATCCCGGGACGCCTCGCGTTCTTCCCGAATCGTCGCGCGGCGATGGCGGATTTATAAGTACGAGATTGACCAGTCAGCGCAAACTGACTGGTCAGCAAACTGCATTATTTGTTAGCTATGACGGCGATTATCGCTACGGCGGCAACGTTTGTCATAGTGGCGAACCCACCAGTAACGGTCGCACACCTGTTCATGCCCGCCAACACGGGCACCCGCCAGCCAGAGAATGGCACCGACGAAAATACTTAGCACTGCACCATGTGCGAAATACTGGGGCATATTAAACTGTGGTAACTGGTTGAGGATTGAATACCCCACGCCGACCACCATTACCACCAGACCCAACCCCATGAGCACGTTACCGAGTAACGAAGCGTTTTTGCGTTTCATATGTCACCTCCGGAACTTTCTGGGTTGTAACAGGGAATACCCCTCTTCCTTATGTGTAAAGTATAGACAACACCCTGTGGGTTATGTGCGGGCGTGATCACAATTACAACCCTTATTTCAACAAAACTTTACAAATAAACGCCTGAACACCTTGACTTTCTAATAGTCCACTCAGGCAATTATTACGTTATCTGCATTTGATACGCAG
The DNA here is from genome assembly GCF_004352695.1 of Escherichia sp. KCJ4928. Taxonomy (NCBI): domain Bacteria; kingdom Pseudomonadati; phylum Pseudomonadota; class Gammaproteobacteria; order Enterobacterales; family Enterobacteriaceae; genus Escherichia; species Escherichia sp. KCJ4928. The sequence goes on along the minus strand of NZ_SJWV01000059.1, from coordinate 2,345 downwards.
TTTTTTGTCAAGCGGGGCCGCAACCAGTAAACTACGCGCCAGTTATGTACACACTCAGGACAAAAAAACGTGACGATTAAATTGATTGTCGGCCTGGCGAACCCCGGTGCTGAATACGCCGCAACGCGACATAATGCTGGTGCCTGGTTCGTTGACTTACTGGCAGAGCGTTTGCGCGCTCCGCTGCGCGAAGAGGCTAAATTCTTTGGTTATACTTCGCGAGTCACTCTTGGAGGCGAAGATGTCCGCCTGTTAGTCCCGACTACATTTATGAATCTCAGCGGCAAAGCCGTTGCGGCGATGGCCAGTTTTTTCCGCATTAATCCGGACGAAATTCTGGTGGCCCACGACGAACTGGATCTGCCTCCTGGCGTCGCCAAATTTAAATTGGGCGGTGGCCATGGTGGTCACAATGGACTGAAAGACATCATCAGTAAATTGGGTAATAACCCTAACTTTCACCGTTTACGCATCGGAATCGGTCATCCGGGCGATAAAAATAAAGTTGTCGGTTTTGTGTTAGGCAAACCGCCTGTTAGTGAACAGAAGTTAATTGATGAAGCCATCGACGAAGCGGCGCGTTGTACTGAAATGTGGTTTACAGATGGCTTGACCAAAGCAACGAACCGATTGCACGCCTTTAAAGCGCAATAAGTCGTTGTCTGCGGCATTTTTGCCGAGTGCCGTGTATAATAGGCAAAGTTATTTCCATTTCTGCAATCTGTTAGCAATAACAGGTTGATTATTAAGATATTAAGGTGATTTAAATCATGGGATTCAAATGCGGTATCGTCGGTTTGCCCAACGTCGGGAAATCTACCCTGTTCAACGCGCTGACCAAAGCCGGTATTGAAGCGGCCAACTTTCCATTCTGCACCATTGAGCCGAACACAGGCGTCGTACCAATGCCTGACCCTCGCCTGGATCAACTGGCTGAAATCGTAAAACCGCAACGTACGCTTCCCACGACCATGGAATTTGTCGATATCGCCGGTCTGGTAAAAGGCGCATCGAAAGGCGAAGGTCTGGGTAACCAGTTCCTGACCAACATCCGTGAAACCGAAGCGATCGGTCACGTTGTTCGCTGCTTTGAAAATGACAACATCATTCACGTTTCCGGCAAAGTTAACCCGGCTGACGATATTGAAGTTATCAACACCGAACTGGCGCTGGCAGACCTCGACACCTGCGAACGTGCGATTCATCGCGTACAGAAGAAAGCCAAAGGTGGCGATAAAGACGCGAAAGCTGAGCTGGCGGTCCTGGAAAAATGCCTGCCCCAGTTGGAAAATGCAGGTATGCTGCGCGCGCTGGATTTAAGCGCTGAAGAGAAAGCGGCTATTCGTTACCTGAGCTTCCTGACGCTGAAACCAACAATGTACATCGCCAACGTCAACGAAGACGGTTTTGAAAACAACCCATATCTTGACCAGGTGCGTGAAATCGCGGCGAAAGAAGGTTCTGTTGTGGTTCCGGTTTGTGCTGCTGTTGAAGCAGACATTGCCGAACTGGACGACGAAGAACGTGACGAGTTTATGCAGGAGCTTGGGCTGGAAGAGCCGGGCCTGAACCGTGTGATCCGTGCCGGTTATAAGCTGCTGAACCTGCAAACTTACTTCACCGCTGGGGTGAAAGAAGTGCGTGCATGGACCATTCCGGTTGGAGCAACCGCGCCGCAGGCAGCGGGCAAAATCCATACTGATTTTGAAAAAGGCTTTATCCGTGCACAAACCATCTCGTTTGAAGATTTCATCACTTACAAAGGTGAACAAGGCGCGAAAGAAGCAGGAAAAATGCGTGCAGAAGGTAAAGATTACATCGTTAAAGATGGCGATGTGATGAACTTCCTTTTCAACGTCTAATTAATTTGTTGTCTCATGAGGTTTCGCTAAATCTCATGAAGAGCGCAAAAGTATATATAATCCACGCAATTGCGTGGATTTTTCATTTCACCGAGTCCTAATCATTCTTGTAACATCCTACACTTTTGTGCTTATTGCCTACAGTGAACCACGAGAATAATTAAAGACATCAGTGTCAGATGACGGATATCTCATTAGTAGTGATATAACGTAAGTTTTGGTCCACTACACATCACCCCCTTCACAGCTGATCAATATTGATCACGCTCCAATATGCTGGCGAGAAAAGGACTTACCTGAAGGGTAATATCCCGCAGATAAAGTCCCCGAATAACGTGATTACGTGCGATCCTGGCAAGATGAAAATGATAACCAGTAGCACAATAACAACGATAGGCCAGAAAACCCATTGACCAAAAATGAATATCGATGTTTTTTGCTTTTTCTTATTAGTAATGCAAAAATGGCGCATATTGTTTTTGT
>NZ_SJWV01000599.1:0-473 GCF_004352695.1 Escherichia sp. KCJ4928 | reverse complement strand
GAGTTCGTAGTCGCTCTGAACTTGCGTTTCTGCTTACAGCGTAGCCTTAGCTCCTTACGAAGACGTGCCAGTCGGTCACGACCAACGATGATGCCATTCTCTGCCAGCTCCGTCTGGAGCCGCCGGGTTCCATATGTTTCGCGAGTGCGGATATGTGCCACCTTAATCTCCAGTTTTAGCCGCTCATCACTTTGTTTTCTGTCTGAGGGTTCATGCTGTACCCGGTTGTAATAACCGCTCCTGGATACACCAAATACCTGACACATCGCTTCAATGGGAAATTGTTGTCGCCATTGTTCGATTAACGCGTATTTTTCAGCGACTCCTGTGCAAAATACGCTGTTGCTTTTTTAATATATCTCGCTCAAGGCGAGCTTCATTTAACGCCTTACGCAGTTGCAGAATTTCAGATTCCAGTTCAGCCACCGTGCGGGAACCAGGAGTACCGAGCCCTTTTCTGGCGGCGGTAACCC
>NZ_SJWV01000598.1:0-475 GCF_004352695.1 Escherichia sp. KCJ4928 | reverse complement strand
CAATAAGTTTTTTCAGTATATCTAAAGGAATTTCTAGATCTTCTGCGACCAGGCTACTACCAACAAACTCAGGCCTTTCAATAGATAGAGAGAATTCTAAGACTCCATCAATACCATTAATAGCATATATTTCGCATATTGATTGCCCTCGTTCTTTTGTCAACCTTTCTTCTTGGTCCCGCCAGTTTCCATTTTCATCAAATAGGAAGTAATTGTTTTGTGCAAAAAGTCGCTTGCTATAAAGCATAGGATCTTCGGGCTTCAAGACTGTAGAAACATCTTTGATTTTTTCATTTTGTTCTGGTTGCATTGCCCAATAAGCACCTGAGAATCTTTTGTTTTTGTTATAAACTTCTAAACATTTTTCCCACACCGCTAACTTCAATTCAGCACTATCTGTTTTTTTAGAAAAATCATACAATAGTTTAATTGCATCATCGAATTTAAATGGCGCTAAACTACCAATATTTTCAAC
>NZ_SJWV01000597.1:0-478 GCF_004352695.1 Escherichia sp. KCJ4928 | reverse complement strand
ACTGAACATCCTGTAATTAAAACATAGCCTTTATGCTACTTTGTGCCAATTTGCTTAACATTATGGTTGCCTTTTTATATAACGATAATAATGAATATAAGCATGACATGAGAATAAGGTTTCAATTTTTGAGTTATATAGGAAAGGTTTAACCTGTTCCTGGCTAAAATACATATAACTGGATGATGACTAAACCAAAACACATGTGCGTTAAGTATTGAAACGGGCGTATGGCACACCCGTTGTTTTTATAAATATATTAACCGTTATAAAATAACGTATAGAAAGTCAAGTGATCACATTTCAAATATCAATTTGATAGTATTGGCATGGTGATTATTTATGGGTAGCAATAAAAGGACAGTATTTATCATCCATAGGGATAGTCTCTGTACTTTTATTCCCATTATGCTAATGCCTTACTGAATTATGAAGCATTTCTTAAGCATCCAACTTTAGCTAGATTAATGGTTTATTA
>NZ_SJWV01000596.1:0-478 GCF_004352695.1 Escherichia sp. KCJ4928 | reverse complement strand
ATTTAACGTTGAAAATCCCCGGTGAACTAAAACCTTATCCATTACAACCTGAAAAAAAAGAGGTGTTATTAACGCAAGAAACTGAATAAAAGCAGAAACAGTTAACACCTCAAGTAAAATCCTCCTGTATTTCACAACAGAGGGGATAAACCAGGAAAAATCAAATTTAGCTAACTCTCCGACTACTGTTGCTCTTGACGTAACCAGAATGACTTTTCCCTGATACAGTTTTTCGAACTCATCCCGACTAAAAGTTAGTGACTGATGCTGTTCTGGATCATAAACAAGATAGCGTGATGAATCTTTAGTAACACGAGACAATATATAATGCTTACCGTCATCCCGCCATATCAACGCAGGTAAAGAAATTATTGACAATCTGGAAAAATGTTTTTCTACATATTTTGCTTTTAAGCCAATGGATTTCGCTGCCAGTAACCATTCAGTCACCCCAAAATCTTGTGTGTGGGTATTATAC
>NZ_SJWV01000595.1:0-483 GCF_004352695.1 Escherichia sp. KCJ4928 | reverse complement strand
GCTATTAGTAAAAATATAAGAGTTAGCTGTATTGTTATGTCTGTGGCGAAATTGACTACCTTCGTTTTTTTGATTAAGAATGATTTTATTATCGTAAGTAAAATTACATGAATATTTAAAAAGGAAAACGACATGAAACCAAAGCACAGAATCAACATTCTCCAATCATAAAATATTTCCGTGGAGCATTTTATTATTGAATATAGAGGTTTAACTCCGGTAAAAAACAAAGAAGCATTGAATGCAGGGAAAAATAATATGGCCATAAAAAACATCGAAAGAAACTCTTTTAATTTAACATGTAAACGCATGGTTAATCCTCATATCACGGGTGGAGTGTTAAGAACATACATAAATGGAGTCATGTTTTCCCTTTTCCATTTATCAAGTTCCTGTTGCCGTTTTAGTCCATCTCTAATTGCATATTTTAATTTTTCTGATAAATGGCATTGAGCATCGATTTCATTTAAAACAACTGTACAC
>NZ_SJWV01000594.1:0-484 GCF_004352695.1 Escherichia sp. KCJ4928 | reverse complement strand
AGTCGCAACAATGGCTGCAATTGGGCGTTTTGTCGAATAAACTGTCGCATATAAATAGCCATTTCTTTGTACGGTTAAATCCTTCAAATGAATCAGCGGAGAAAACGTTGCTGCCGAGGCCTCTTTGCTTAACGAGAAAAAGGTTTTCGTCACCGTATCATACACACCCCATTGCAATGTCGGATCATCAGACATCACTTCACTCCAGAAGAGAGGGTTGATAACCGCCACATAATTTCCCCGCTGCATATAGGTCATTTTATAGCCAGAGAAAAAAGGCGTATCGCGGTAATAATAGATAGAAACGTTAGGTTCACGCTTATAATCGGCCGGTGCAATCGTATAGCCGTTTACAGGCGCTATCAGCGATGAGCATAAAAAATGGTTATCACGGGCATAGATCAATTCATTAATATAAAGATAGCCACGAATAATATTCAACATTCGCTTTTGATGGGCTGGAGTGCAAACTTGCCCCTGATAG
>NZ_SJWV01000593.1:0-484 GCF_004352695.1 Escherichia sp. KCJ4928 | reverse complement strand
TGGGAAAAAGTTGCCGGTGTGCCTGTTGCAGAAGTATTTTAAGGTAGCGACCAACTGTTAGACGATAATCCGTCAGCCGGTTTTCTCTGAACCGGCTTTTTCTTTTCAGGCAGAATGCCTGTCTGCCGTCCCTGTATCAGACTGTAATTAGCACAATACGGCAATTTGCCGTTCAGTATATTCAGGAAGTACAAATCATGCCATCTGCAACACAAACTGCCCGACTGGAAGCAAGGATCAGCACAGAACTGCATGCTATGCTGAAACGCGCTGCAGAAATCCAGGTAAAAAAGGGCGCATTGAGGTTTGCTTTCGCAACAATCCGGCGGCAGATTTCCTGCCGCCGTGTTGCCCGTTAACGTTTAACTTCGTAGGCTAACGTTGCCACAAGCACTGTGTTTCCCTGCTCGACACGGAATCCGCAAAGCGAATCCCTCACCATCCAGACAAAACACAGTATCGTCACACAGACGACAATTAACAT
>NZ_SJWV01000592.1:0-485 GCF_004352695.1 Escherichia sp. KCJ4928 | reverse complement strand
CTGGGGTATGCGGCGGATGACCTTGGTCTGGTGGGGGATATGTATCAGGAGGCGAGGCAGCGTTACATCCGTAATTCGATGGAAGCCTGGCGCAATAATGAGGCGAATAAACCCAAATCCCGGGGCGAAAAATCTGAGACGGAAAAAGCGGAAGACAGTTTTTCCCGTCTGCTGAAGCAGCAGAAGGAACAACTGGCACTGGCCGGGAAGAATACAGAACTGGCAAAACTGAAATACCAGACCTCGCAGGGCGAGCTGAAAACCCTGACGGAGATTCAGAAGCAGGAGCTGCTGCGCAATGCTGCCCTGATTGACCCGGGCAGCGGATGGTTCACTCGGCGTGCGTGCGGTGGGCCGCATGAACGGCAGTGCGGGTCTGGTGTATTCTCCGGTGTACCACATCGCCATTCAGAATGACGGCGCTAACGGGCAGATAGGGCCGGAAGCGGCGGGCACCCTTGTGCAACTGATTGACCAGCGGGTAC
>NZ_SJWV01000591.1:0-489 GCF_004352695.1 Escherichia sp. KCJ4928 | reverse complement strand
ATTTAATACATCCCCAAGGCGCTCAACAGAAATACCAACCTGCTGAAAATCCTGCCAAAGGTGAGCCAGTCTGATAACAGGAGCAATGACCTGACCTGCAAGCATATTAAACGCGATTAACTGCCCAATGCTTATCTCTCCCGATATGACAAGATGTGCTCCCATCCATAGACTAATTACCATTACACTTTTCTGTATCAGCTGTATCCCCTGCTGCCCTGTCATTGCAACCAGATTTACCCTGAAACTGGAAGCAACATACCCGGCCAGTTGTTTATCCCATGTAGCAATCATCTGTGGCGATACTGCCATGGATTTAATTGTATTTATTGCTGTTACCGTTTCGACAAGAAAAGCTTGATTTTCTGCATTCCTGAGAAACTTATCATCAAGACGTCGACGTAATAAGGGTGATATAAACAATGACCATATAACATAACAAGGTAGTGACAATAATATAACCAGTGTTAATTGAGGGCTGTAATACCA
>NZ_SJWV01000590.1:0-490 GCF_004352695.1 Escherichia sp. KCJ4928 | reverse complement strand
GGTAGAGACGGTCACTTTCCTGCAGGTCATCACCGCTCATGACGACGGCGATGTGACCTGTCGAACAGGTAAGTCCGTAGTCTCCCGGTTTATCTGTCCAGGCTCCGAATGCGCCTGTTGCCGTTCCATTTTTGCTGATAAATCCACCCAGCCCCGGCAACTGACCCGCCACACTACGCAGCCCTTCTTCTTTGATTGTCTGCCCTCCAGTTGAGCAGGTCAGGGCTTCCAGACGCCCGGTGGTCTGGTTACGGCGGATACCGGTGATATAACTCTGACCAAAGGGAGAATGGTTAAACCCCTGTTTCAGATATTCCTGACGAATCAGATCATCAGCCGTGAAATTTGCCGGAAGGCTGCCGCTATGCAGACGGGCATTGTTGTCGGCAATATAGTTTCTGGCTGCGGTATTGTAGGCATCTGCATGATATGCAGCACTCTGGTAAAGCTGCTCATTCAGCCAGTTTTCAATTTCTGAATAAATCATTGG
>NZ_SJWV01000058.1:0-23320 GCF_004352695.1 Escherichia sp. KCJ4928 | reverse complement strand
CCACCGCCAGTGGTCCGGTGAACTCCAGCGCCACCGCAATACCCAGCGGTACTGTCTGAATAGAAAGATAAAAAAGATAATTCATCCCACCCAGCGAAACGCCGTAAAACAACAGCGGTAACCGTTGCTCTTTGGCAAAGCGCAGTCGCCATGGCTTAAAGAACGCGATGAGGATCAGCGTTCCTAATGCCAGACGCAGCGCAGTGACACCCGGTGCGCCCACCAGAGGAAAAAGTGACTTAGCTAACGAGGCTCCACCCTGAATAGACGCCATGGCAACGAGCAATATGATTATTGGTAACCAGACCGGCATTTTACGTAATGAACCAGGCATCCTTTCTCCCACAAATATCTAGACTTAAGTAAAGCGTGGAGTGTACTGGATATACCCAATGCTGGTTGAGCATTTGTTGAAAAAATTTTCCCCCGTTTTGACTAAAATGCGCCAGGATTGATGGAATCATTAGTCTGGTGATTAGGAATAATCTGGATGAATGACAGGGAAAACATGCGTAATACTTACGCAGTTCTCTGAAAAAGTGATTTAAATTTAGATGGATAGCGGTGTATGGAAACGTTCTGTTACATGAAATGGCCCGTTAGACATCACAAATCGCGAAGAGTTTCCCATTAATTTTTGATATATTTAAAACTTAGGACTTATTTGAATCACATTTGAGGTGGTTATGAAAAAAATTGCATGTCTTTCAGCACTGGCCGCAGTTCTGGCTTTCACCGCAGGTACTTCCGTAGCTGCGACTTCTACCGTAACTGGCGGTTACGCACAGAGCGACGCTCAGGGCCAAATGAACAAAATGGGCGGTTTCAACCTGAAATACCGCTATGAAGAAGACAACAGCCCGCTGGGTGTGATCGGTTCTTTCACTTACACCGAGAAAAGCCGTACTGCAAGCTCTGGTGACTACAACAAAAACCAGTACTACGGCATCACTGCTGGTCCGGCTTACCGCATTAACGACTGGGCAAGCATCTACGGTGTAGTGGGTGTGGGTTATGGTAAATTCCAGACCACTGAATACCCGACCTACAAACACGACACCAGCGACTACGGTTTCTCCTACGGTGCTGGTCTGCAGTTCAACCCGATGGAAAACGTTGCTCTGGACTTCTCTTACGAGCAGAGCCGTATTCGTAGCGTTGACGTAGGCACCTGGATTGCCGGTGTTGGTTACCGCTTCTAATCACTTTGGTGATATAAAAAATCCGCCTCTCGGGGCGGATTTTTGTTTTTAAGGTTTCGGGTCGAAAATATCGGTTCCGAGATGGTTGTAATCCACCTTCTGTAACTGGAAGTTGGTGATGTATATCGGCCCGGCTTTCTTCTCAGATATAAACGGGTATTTGATATTTATTTCCTTCGCTTTAATTCCCGTCCACTGCGAGAAAAAGCCTAAGAAGTCATTGGCTGAGCGGCGGGCTTTAATCACCCGATGCGCTTTATCGTCGCTGGAAATGACCATAAAAGGCACCTGGAAATTTTGCTGATATTTATCATCATGGGCAAGGTATTGCACGTCTTTGCCGCGCTCTTTAAAGGCCAGACCGTGGTCAGAAAAGTAAACCAGAGAGAAGCTGCTGCCGCTGTTGCGTAACTGATCGTACAGCTTGCGCAGTAAATCGTCCGTTTGCGTCATGGTATAGAGATAGCACGACGTTTCTTTCGATTGCACAAAGGTTTCGTATTTGCCTTGTGTCCTGTCGCAGGCCTGCGGATGCGAGCCCATCAGATGCAGAACAATCAGCTGCGGTTGCGAGTGCTCTTGCGCCAGCACTTGAGCGGTCATATCCAGTAACGCTTCGTCTTTCGTGTTTTTATCTGCTTCAAAATTACCTTCTTTCAGGAAGTACACTTCATCTGCACGTTTGGCGATGCTGGCGATAGCAGTATCGTATTCGCCGATTTGGCCCTGGTTGGAAAACCACCAGGTCTGGAAGCCCGCGCGATTTGCCAGGGTGACAAAGTTATCCTGAAACTGTGGTTTGCCATCGACTACGCGATTGAGCGTTAAGCCAAGCGATTTCTGCGTGGAGCCACTGGCGGCAATGTAGTCAGCAAATATCAAACCGTTAACGCTGCTGGCAAACGGGGTATTGTCCCAGTGACCGCCAAAGGCACCGAGGGCATCGCGACGCGCGCTTTCACCGATCACCACCACATAGGTCTGATACTTCGGCTTAACGGCAGTGACCGTCCAGGTATCTTTCATTCCGGAAAGTTTTGCCATCCGTTCTTGCTCTTCAATCACCTCGTTATTATTGACGATGACATCCTTAGCAAAACGAAATACCGGATAGCCAGTATCTTTCAGTTTAAATACGCCACCCCAGGCCAGGTTTTGCACGGGAGCAACAAAAAATGTCGCCACACTGAATACCAGACACAGGCTGTCGAAGGTATTCCAGCGCGCTTTTTCATTCTCTTTTTTTCGCCTGATTGCTATTACGCCGAGCGCAAAAATAAATAAGCCGACCAGGTAGCTGTACCACGGAAAAATCGTCAGGATTTCGGTCGACTCTTCCATATTGGTGGAGTGCAATGCCAGCAATGTATTGAAATTAGGCGCGCCGTAGGCCTGAGCAAAAGGGAAATAACAAGCCGCCACCAGCGAACTGACACCGACCAGAACTTTTTGTACGCGAGGCAATGTTCGCCATAGCAAAAGCAAAATAGCCGTAAACGCAGCGGTGTAGAGCAAACTGAAGGGGTAACCTAAGCCGAGGTTAATTAATAGCGACTGTAAAAAGTAGAACGCAGTCCACGGGCTAAATACCCGGCTACGGGTAACAAGCGATTCTTTGAGGGTTAAATTCATATGCCACTATCGTAACAAACGCCATGTGCTTACCCTGGCGTCAAGGGTCAATACCTGCAAGAGTGCGTGAAGAGGGGAAAGGGGTCCGCATCCGCGAGCCGCAATATACGCAGGGCTGCAAGAAGATAGAGCGAGCCGCCGTTCAGGTCAACTACTGACGAACAAATCTTTTGCGAAGGGGATTGCAAATCCGACAAAAAGTGGGGTTTTTCAGACCAAAACGCGTTATGCCTGCATGAAAGCAGGAGTGAAGCGGCGTACCGCGACGCCGCTATTTATCGGAAGGTTTATCTTGCTGCGGTTTGTTGTTGACCATATCGCACAACATAGAGAGCAGCATTAACCGTACTTTAAAGGGAGAATGACTAAACACGCGCATACACCTCTTGAACTCATTCATAAGACCTCCTGACTTGCTAATCCCGTCGATCCTTGAGGGATGATTGCATTACATACAGATATAGCACAGGCTATATTATATAGCTATTGCTAAAACGTTAATTTTTTGTACCTTCGCAACTCTGGTTTACAATGTGCGCACGAAATGAGAACGCTATGTATGCGTCACCATAATGAGGAAGCACAATGAGTCGTCGCGCAGGTACGCCAACAGCAAAAAAAGTGACGCAGTTAGTGAACGTGGAAGAGCACGTTGAAGGGTTCCGCCAGGTCAGAGAGGCACATCGGCGCGAGCTTATTGATGATTACGTTGAGCTGATTTCTGACTTGATCAGGGAAGTGGGGGAAGCTCGTCAGGTGGACATGGCTGCTCGTCTGGGAGTTTCGCAACCGACGGTGGCTAAAATGCTTAAGCGGCTGGCAACCATGGGGCTGATTGAAATGATCCCCTGGCGTGGCGTGTTTTTAACGGCAGAAGGAGAGAAGCTGGCGCAGGAAAGCCGCGAGCGACATCAGATAGTTGAAAATTTCTTGTTGGTGTTGGGCGTCAGTCCGGAAATCGCCCGTCGCGACGCGGAAGGCATGGAGCACCATGTTAGTGAAGAGACGCTCGACGCTTTTCGTTTGTTTACCCAGAAACACGGTGCCAAATGAGCCTGCCTTTTTTACGCACGCTGCAAGGCGATCGTTTTTTTCAGTTATTAATTCTTGTTGGTATCGGATTAAGCTTTTTCGTGCCCTTTGCACCGAAATCCTGGCCTGCTGCTATCGACTGGCACACCATCATCACCTTAAGCGGCCTGATGCTGCTGACCAAAGGTGTGGAGTTAAGCGGTTATTTTGATGTGCTGGGGCGCAAAATGGTGCGCCGCTTTGCTACGGAGCGTCGGCTGGCGATGTTTATGGTGCTGGCGGCGGCGCTGCTTTCTACCTTTCTGACCAACGATGTCGCGCTGTTTATTGTTGTTCCGCTGACTATCACGCTAAAAAGACTGTGTGAGATCCCGGTTAATCGGCTGATTATTTTTGAGGCGCTGGCAGTCAACGCTGGTTCGCTACTGACGCCAATTGGCAACCCGCAAAATATTCTTATCTGGGGACGTTCTGGTCTTTCGTTTGCCGGATTTATTGCCCAAATGGCACCGCTGGCTGGCGCAATGATGCTGACGCTCCTGCTCCTGTGCTGGTGTTGTTTCCCTGGAAAGGCGCTGCAATACCATACGGGGGTGCAAACACCGGAGTGGAAACCGCGGCTGGTGTGGAGTTGTCTGGGGCTGTATATCGTCTTTCTGACGGCGCTGGAGTTCAAACAAGAGCTGTGGGGACTGGTGATTGTGGCGGCAGGCTTTGCGCTGCTGGCACGTCGCGTGGTGCTCAGTGTGGACTGGACGCTGCTGCTGGTGTTTATGGCGATGTTTATCGACGTCCATTTACTGACCCAGCTTCCAGCGTTGCAAGGCGTGTTGGGTAACGTGAGTCATCTATCTGAACCCGGGTTATGGTTAACGGCAATCGGTTTATCGCAGGTGATCAGTAACGTGCCGAGTACCATATTGTTGCTGAACTATGTGCCGCCGTCTTTATTACTGGTATGGGCGGTAAACGTAGGTGGCTTTGGGTTATTACCCGGATCGCTGGCAAATTTGATTGCGCTACGTATGGCGAACGATCGCCGCATCTGGTGGCGTTTCCATCTCTATTCAATACCGATGCTGTTGTGGGCGGCGTTGGTGGGATATGTTTTGTTAGTTATACTCCCGGCCAACTAGGGTCTGGCAAATAAAAAAGCGGATTATGAGTCCGCCTTTTGCTTTAAGTTTTGAAGATTAATTCAGACGAACCGGCATCCCGGAGCGGTTTTTAATCGCTTCATCAAGAACAACCTGGTCAACATCTGGCTGACCGGTCACTGTTTGCACGCTCTTCGTCAGGGTAATTGGCACAATTTCCTGACCTTCAAACTGGGCTTCGGTGGTAGACAGCGGGTTATGGACTTCAATATAACGGCTGCCGTCTGGCTCGGTGGTCGCTTTTACCGGCTCATCAATAAACTGTACGCGGGTACCGACCGGTACTTTCTCGAACAGGAATTTGATGTCTTCGTTACGCAGACGCACACAACCATGACTTACACGCAGGCCGATACCGAAGTTGGCGTTGGTGCCATGGATAGCATACAGGCGACCGATGTAGAGTGCATACAGACCCATCGGGTTATCCGGACCTGCCGGAACGACAGCCGGAAGCGGTTCGCCCGCAGCGCGGTACTCTGCGTGCATTTTGGCGGTCGGCGTCCAGGTCGGGCCTGCTTTCTTACGCTCAACTTTGGTGGTCCAGTTGATAGGCGTATCTTTGCCTAACTGACCAATGCCGATCGGCAGCACGATAACGGTGTTGGTCCCTTTCGGATAGTAATACAGACGCATCTCTGCACTGTTAATGACGATGCCTTCATGAACGGTATCCGGCAGGATCAGCTGCTGCGGAATGTTCAGTACAGTACCGCCTTTCGGCAGGAAGGTATCCACACCCGGGTTCGCTTCCATCATATTGGAAAGCCCCATCTGGTACTCCGCGGCAAAATACTCCAGCGGCTGAGTGTTACCTTCAGGAATGGTGATCACCTGATTCTGACCAACCAGGCGACTCCCGTCGGTTGGCAGAGGATAAGTTACCGCAGAGGCGGTACTGCAAAAGCCGACAACAGCGAAGGCCGCTGCGAATAATGTTTTCAATTTCATATTCATGTTAAGCGAGATTTTGTGCCTGGCAGGCCATTGGGTTGAGAATATTAGAGTATTGGAAGCGCATTATAAGTTCATTCCAGCTCACAGTGAAATCAGATGTGTACGAAATCACATTTTTTGCCTTTGGCTTGAGTGTAGACCTTAAGCGAGGAGCAGGATCTTCTTTCAGACTTATGGCATAATGCGCGGTTTGTCATATCTCTTTTCAGGATACGCCTGTGTTAGTTTCCAGTAACGTCACCATGCAGTTCGGCAGTAAGCCGTTGTTTGAAAACATTTCCGTCAAATTTGGCGGCGGCAACCGTTACGGCCTGATTGGCGCGAACGGTAGTGGTAAATCCACCTTTATGAAGATCCTCGGCGGCGACTTAGAGCCGACTTTGGGTAACGTTTCCCTCGATCCCAACGAGCGCATTGGTAAGCTGCGTCAGGATCAGTTTGCCTTTGAAGAGTTCACTGTGCTGGATACGGTGATCATGGGGCATAAAGAGTTGTGGGAAGTGAAGCAGGAGCGTGACCGCATCTATGCTTTGCCGGAAATGAGTGAGGAAGACGGCTATAAAGTGGCCGATCTGGAAGTTAAATACGGCGAAATGGACGGTTACTCTGCGGAAGCTCGCGCCGGTGAATTGTTGCTTGGCGTGGGAATTCCAGTGGAACAGCACTACGGCCCGATGAGTGAAGTTGCTCCTGGCTGGAAGCTGCGTGTGCTTCTGGCGCAGGCGCTGTTTGCTGATCCGGATATTCTCCTGCTCGACGAACCGACCAACAACCTCGACATCGACACCATTCGCTGGCTGGAACAGGTGCTGAACGAGCGTGACAGCACCATGATCATCATCTCGCACGACCGTCACTTCCTTAACATGGTCTGTACCCACATGGCGGATCTGGATTACGGCGAGCTGCGCGTTTATCCGGGTAACTACGATGAGTACATGACGGCGGCGACCCAGGCGCGTGAACGTCTGCTGGCCGATAACGCCAAGAAGAAAGCGCAGATTGCTGAGTTGCAATCTTTCGTTAGCCGCTTTAGCGCCAACGCCTCGAAATCTCGCCAGGCAACTTCGCGCGCGCGCCAGATTGATAAAATCAAACTGGAAGAGGTGAAAGCCTCCAGCCGTCAGAACCCGTTCATCCGTTTTGAACAGGATAAGAAACTGTTCCGTAACGCGCTGGAAGTGGAAGGTCTGACCAAAGGGTTTGATAACGGTCCACTGTTTAAAAATCTCAACCTGCTGCTGGAGGTCGGTGAAAAACTTGCGGTACTGGGTACCAACGGCGTCGGTAAATCAACGCTGCTGAAAACGCTGGTGGGCGATCTGCAACCGGACAGCGGCACCGTAAAATGGTCTGAAAACGCGCGCATTGGTTACTACGCCCAGGACCACGAATATGAGTTTGAAAATGATCTGACCGTGTTCGAATGGATGAGTCAGTGGAAGCAGGAAGGCGATGACGAGCAGGCGGTACGCAGCATTCTCGGTCGTTTGCTGTTCAGCCAGGACGACATCAAAAAGCCAGCTAAAGTGCTTTCCGGTGGGGAAAAAGGGCGGATGCTGTTTGGTAAGTTAATGATGCAGAAGCCGAACATTCTGATCATGGACGAACCGACCAACCACCTGGATATGGAATCCATCGAGTCACTGAACATGGCGCTGGAACTGTATCAGGGCACGCTGATCTTTGTTTCACACGACCGTGAGTTCGTAAGCTCCCTGGCGACCCGCATTCTGGAAATCACCCCGGAACGCGTGATCGACTTTAGCGGTAATTACGAAGATTACCTGCGTAGTAAAGGGATCGAGTAAGTGATTATCCGTCACCCCGATACTGTCGGGGTGACGGCGGCTGATGACAAATGCAAAATAGCCTGATGCGCTACGCTTATCAGGCCTACGCAGTACCTGTAATATATTGAATCTGCAGGACTTTGTAGGCCAGATAAGCGTAGCGCATCAGGCATTAAGAAAGCGCACTTGTCAGCAATCTGAGTAACGTCGAATCGATTTTCTTAATCCCACATCAATTCACTTCCATTAACTCTCAAACATCCATGCCCAACGCTCGCTTACCGTGAATGTTGAGGTCGGCAAGCGTAAAGCGTCCTTCCCAGTTTGTTTCATAGTCCTCGCGCGGGAAGTCGCCCGGCGATGCGCCTTTTTCCAGTGCGGCCTTCACCTTGTGCGCGTAGGCAAGATTTTTCTCGCACATCGGTGCCGCAGGAATGTACATCACGTTGCCCCAACCCTGTTGATTTTCAACGGGGGCAACGGAATGGATGACGTCGCAGTGCCACCAGACGGAGTCTCCGGCCTAGAGTTTTGGAATGCTGGTTAACGCCTCAATTAACAGTGGATGCCATTGCTCTGATACCGGCAACACTCTTCCGGGCGCTACGCCGCACAGTTCATCCTCCGGCACATCATCAAGCAGCGGACGTAACAGTACGTACGCCATGGCTTCAGGAATGGGCACAACGTGCAGCAACCCCTGACCAGGCAGCATATCAGAGAGCGCTGTCCAGCCCTGGAATGTCCGAAACACGGAACATTTGGTGGTGTTGTCCACCGTGTACTCTTCAACTTCCGTACGATGTGCCGCATGCCAGGGATCATATTGCGCCAGATTGCCATTAAAGACGTTGGCGAAAACGCGCTGATACGCTGGAAGCAGCCAGCGTTCCAGCGCCCCGGAGTCGGTATGCGCTCCAAGACCTTTGGAGGTCGTTCCGGGCGGACGGCGGCGGATACGGTCAGGGTAGATGACGCTCACATCCGGGTTAAACCATTGCTTTCCATCACTTTCAAATGTCCACAGACGATTGAGAAACGACTGCGCATTCGCCATTTCTTCACTCTGGCGGGCCTGCATTTGCGCCTGCGACCAGTAGATGGGGTAAATCTCGGGACGTGAAGCGCTGAGCGTCCCGAAGAAATTATCGCCGGGGCCTTTGTAGACCTCGTCAAAGCGGTTGCGGTCCAGATAGTCCAGCATCGACTGATCCCAGCCTAGCGCTTGTTCGCGGGGGAAATGGCCTTTTATCACCGCACAACCGCGACGTTTAATCTGTTCGCGCTGCTCTGCAGTAACATGACCTGCTTTGATATCGGCATAAGACAGCACCGGCCAGACGGCATCGCCCTGTGCTTTGAGTGCGTTGATTTCAGCCACTCGCGTGGCAATGTCATCGCTTAGCTGATTAAAGATCTGCTGGACGTCGCCAAGCTGCGCCCGCAGCGCGTGCTTCATCTGACGGATAGCTGCTTTGTGATCGGCAGGCAATGTGTCGCTGGTAAAAGTAGAAGCCATAACCACCTCTCATTAACTTTCATTCGAAACCATTCTGATTTGCATGTGACAATATAAGTTATAAATAAGTTAATGCAAGTTTAATGATTTGATGTGATGTACAGGATGTAAAAAGAAGGGAAAACCGGAGCGCACGGCTCCGGTAGAGAGGTCAGCTGTTAAAAGGGGATGTGTTATCCAGCACCGCCTGAATCACATTCAGCGCGCCTTCATGATTATTATCATCGGTAGCGTAACGGGCGATTTGTTTAATGTTTTCCGCAGCATTGCCCATCGCAAAGGAATAACGCGCCATTTTCAGCATCTCCGCATCGTTACCGCTGTCGCCAATCGCTACCACATTTTGCGGTGACAGATCCCAGCGTTTCAGTAACCGCGAAATACCGTTTGCTTTATGTAGACCGGGAATAATCAGGTCGATAAAGCCAAAACCACTGGTGACGGGTTTCATAATGCCATCGAGCGCTATGTGCAGTTTGTCGATCACTAACGGGATTTGTTCATCTGGCAGGTTGAGCGAAAACTTGAACAGTACGTCGTCAATCTCCTGATAATCTTTTACAGCTTTCAGGCGATGGTAGTGTTTTGCCATCAGTGCGACAAATGCTTCGGGGGCATTTTCGCTGACATATGCACTTTGCAGACCGCAGGCGACAAAATTGAGTTGCTTATCTTTTAGCAACTCGCCAATAACAATCCGCGATTCATGTCGGGTCAGTTCGCCGTGGAACAGTTGCTTGCCATGTTCGTAAACCAGTGCGCCGTTTTCCGCGACAAAAGAGATCTCATCCTTTAGCTCAGGAAAGAACGAAATAAGCTGGTAATACTGATTACCGCTGGCGACAACGAACTTAATGCCGCGCTTTTTCAGTTCCTGATATTGCGCCATAAAATGTGGTTGGTTGTACGTTTTGGCGTCGTTAAGAAAAGTACCGTCCATGTCTGTGACGATAACTTTTACGCTCATAGGTGTGCTCCTGGCTCGAAAATGAAACCGTAACAGTGTAATAACAATGTGACGCAGAGCACAAATTATATTTCGAATGAAAGTAAGGATGAAATTGATGATGTGAATGATTTAGCCCGGCGACGACGCCGCCGGGCCGAGGAGATTACAGCATATGTTCAGTACGGGCGATGATATCGTCCTGTGCGTCTGGAGAGAGCGCGGTGAAGAAGGCGGAATAGCCCGCGACACGCACTACCAGATCGCGGTACTGATCCGGATGTTTTTTCGCCTCCAGCAGCGTTTCGCGGGAAACGATGTTGTACTGAATATGCCAGCCTTTATGCACTTCAAAGAAGGTGCGCAGCAGGATCATCAGTTTCTGCTTGTCAGATTCGTTCTCCAGTGTTGCTGGATTCAGTTTCTGGTTGAGCAACACGCCGCCGAGAATCGCTGCCGTAGGCAGTTTACCCACCGAGCCAATGACCGCAGTAGGGCCAAGATGATCAGTACCAGAGGCCGGACTAGCGCCTTCTGCCAGCGGGGTGTGGGCTTTACGCCCGTCCGGCGTTGCCATAGTTTGCGCGCCAAACGGTACGTTAGCGGAGATAGACGAGGTACCCGCGTAATAGTTGCCGCCAACCGGACCACGACCGTAGCGCGGGTTATGGTACTGTTTCAGTTCGTCGATATAGGTCTGATAAGCGCGAGCCAGCAGCGTATCGACGGTATCATCGTCGTTGCCGTACTTCGGCGCACCGTTAATCAGCCGCTGACGCAGTTGCTCATGAGTCAGGCCATCGAAGTCATCCGCCAGTGCGGCAGCCAGCTGTTGCTGACCAATCGCACCCTGTTCAAACACCAGTTTCTTCACTGCCGCCAGGCTGTTGCCGAGGTTGGCAATGCCAACCTGCAGGCCAGAAACCCAGTCATATTTCGCGCCGCCTTGCTTGATACTTTTCGCTCGCTCAATACAGTCATCCACCAGCGCCGAGCAGAGAATATCGTGTACGTTCTCTTCCAGCATGGTGTCGACGACATATTCGATTTCGATTGATTTACGCGTGTAATAACGGATTTGCGTATCCCACGCGTCCATTACTTCATCGAAATTGTTAAAGTTGCCTGCCGACAACGCTTTTTCTTGTGGCAGGAACACTTTGCCGCTGGTGGCATCACGCCCGCCTTCCAGCGCCGCCAGCATCACGCGGGCGAAGTTGATAAAGCTCATGCCGGTACAGCGATAGCCCCATTTGCCACCGACGGCGGTTTCGATACAACCAATCGCTGCGTAGTCGTAAGCGTCCTGCGGTTCAATACCGAGTTTAATAAATTCCGGGATCACGATTTCGTCGTTGTTGAACGCCGGCATCCCGAAGCCGCAACGGATCACCTGTACGCAGGCGTCGAGGAAATCATTACTCATTCCTGCATGGTAACGCACGCTGAGGTTAGGCTGAGTGGAACGCAGGCGACCGCAGGATTCGAGGATCGCGTAAGAGAGTGGATTCACCGCGTCCATTGGTTGACCATCAACCAGAGTTTGTCCGCCAATGGTGACGTTCTGATACAGCGGACTTCCCGCAGAGGCTTTTGAGTGTGAGCCGGAGCGGATCTTGTTCACTTCCAGCAGTTTCAGCCAGCAGCTATGCAGCATCTCGATGGCGTGTTCGCGATCCAGCGTCTGGTTGAGTTCAACGTCGCGGCGATAGTACGGGTAGAGATACTGGTCCATACGACCAAACGATACTGAGTGACCGTTAGATTCGATCTGCAAAATCAACTGGATGAAGTAACACAGTTGCAGCGCCTGCCAGAAAGTCTGCGGCGGCTGGTGGGCGATAAGATCGCAGTTTTCTGCCATCGTCAGCAGTTCATCGCGACGGCTTTCGCGAGTTTCGGTAGCAGCCATTTCACGCGCCAGGGCAGCGAAACGTTCAATGTGTTCACTGACTGCCACCAGCACGATATCAATCGCTTTCAGGAATTGTTCGCCATGTAAATCTTCCAGCACCGTCAGATTGATGCGCGAGCGACGTTCCGCTACTTTCTCACGCAGACCATCAAGACCTTTTTCCAGCAGCAGCGGGAAATTCACCGCCAGGTGCGCATCGCCGGAGGTCATATTGCCTTCCGCTTTAATGATTCCGGTCGCCAGCAGACCTTTTTGCTCATCGGTAAACATGCCGTAGCAGCGATCCTGTACGGTCTGACCGCGCCACCACGGGCACACTTCATGCAGAACGCGTTTGTTCTCTTCGCTCACCGCAAAGCCAGCACCGGGACGATCTGCCAGATCATCAATCTCTTTTTCGATCCACGAGACAGTATATTCCGGGAAGATCGGCGCGGCGCGAACTTCGCTTGCCTGGTTGCCAATGATCAACTCATCGTGTTTGATCCAGATGGTGCGATTCGCCAGGTGATGCGCCAGTGCCAGCGCGCGACGTACCGGGATCGGCTTATCGAGATGTTGTTGATACATCTCGGTATAGTGCTGCGCGCGCTCGGTACAGACTGGCGGTTTCACAATATGCACCAGCGCATTTTTGTGCGCTTTAATGCGGTCGCTGAGCGTGTCCAGTTTCAGTGTGGTCATGGTTGTTATCCTCGTAAGGTCGCGGTTAACCCTTTCTGGCAGGCATACTGCTGGGCAAAGTCGAGCAGTTCTGGCGCATCAAGCGGTTTTTCCGGGGCGTCATAGGGCAGATTAAGTAAGTGATATTTGTTGATGCCCAGCGTGTGGTAGGGCAGAAAATGAATTTCGCCAACGTGCAGCTCGTCGGCGGCAAAATCGGTAATGGCTTTTACAGAGGTTTCGTCGGCATTAAAGCCCTGAATCAGCGGCACGCGGATAATGATTTTTTTGCCCGCTGCGGCGAGTTTTTTCAGGTTATCCAGCACTCTGGCGGCGTTACCGTCGGTCCACTGTTTAAACGGCGCGTCGGCAACGTGTTTTAAATCGGCAAGAAACAGATCGATATAGGGCAGAGAAGGGGCGATATATTTCCACGACACATGCAGACAGGTTTCTACCGCAGTATGAATGCCTGCCTCGTGGCTGGCTTGCAGTAGCGCCATCGCCATTTCCGGCTGCATAAAGGGCTCACCACCCGAAAGCGTTAAACCGCCGCCGCTGCGATCATAAAACGGTTTATCGCGCAGAACGGTCGTCATGATCTCCTCAACGCTTTTCACTTCACCACACACGGTTAATGCCTGTGTCGGACAGCAGTCGGTTAACGCCGTCAGATGCTCCGGGGTTAACTTTTCCCGATGAATAAGCAAACCATTCAGCGCGCGCTCAATCACTTCCGGCGCGGCCTTAGCGCACAGCTCGCAGCCTTCCAGACACAGTCGTGCGTCATACAGCAGATCCTGCGTGCGGGCGCGGCTTTCCGGGTTCTGACACCAGCGGCAGCCCAGCGAACAGCCTTTAAGAAATACGACCGTGCGGATACCGGGGCCATCATGGGTCGAGTAGCGCTGAATATTGAAAATCATAGTTGCCTCTCTGTTTCGTTCAAACATTAAAATACTTTCGAATGAAAGTTAGATTGATGTGCGTCAACTGTTCAGAGAGTTTTCCCGTGATAGTCTACATTCAGACAAAAAGTACATTTTGAGGATGGTTATGGAACTGTATCTGGATACTTCAGACGTTGTTGCGGTGAAGGCGCTGTCACGTATTTTTCCGCTGGCGGGTGTGACCACTAACCCAAGCATTATCGCCGCGGGTAAAAAACCGCTGGATGTTGTGCTTCCGCAACTTCATGAAGCGATGGGCGGTCAGGGGCGTCTGTTTGCCCAGGTAATGGCTACCACTGCTGAAGGGATGGTGAATGACGCACGTAAATTGCGTTCTATTATTGCGGATATCGTGGTGAAAGTTCCGGTGACCGCCGAGGGGCTGGCAGCTATTAAGATGTTAAAAGCGGAAGGGATTCCAACGCTGGGAACCGCGGTATATGGCGCAGCACAAGGGCTGCTGTCGGCGCTGGCAGGTGCGGAATATGTTGCGCCTTACGTTAATCGTATTGATGCTCAGGGCGGTAGCGGCATTCAGACTGTGACCGACTTACACCAGTTATTGAAAATGCATGCGCCGCAGGCGAAAGTGCTGGCAGCGAGTTTCAAAACCCCGCGTCAGGCGCTGGACTGCTTACTGGCAGGATGTGAATCAATTACGCTGCCACTGGATGTGGCACAACAGATGATTAGCTATCCGGCGGTGGAAGCCGCTGTGGCGAAGTTTGAACAGGACTGGCTGGGAGCGTTTGGCAGAACGTCGATTTAACCGGACGTTCTGCATCCTCATAAATTGCTGATGACGTGGCGGAGTGCCGCGTCTTATCTGGCCTGGAGGTGGCAATTACTGCCCGCACACCTCACACCCCGGATTGCGCATCAGTTTCATTTCGCGAAACTGACAGGTCATCGCATCGTACATGACGATTTTCCCGCTGGCCGGTTTGCCATAACCTGCCAGCAGTTTGATCGCTTCCATTGCCTGCAACGAACCAATTACGCCGATCAACGGTGCCATCACGCCTGCTTCTACGCAGGTTAATGCGTTCTCGCCAAACAAACGGCTAAGGCAGCGATAGCACGGTTCGCCGTCCTGATAAGTGAAGACCGTGATTTGCCCTTCCATACGAATTGCCGCGCCGGAAACCAGCGGCACCTTCGCGGCAAAACAGCCAGCGTTCAGTTGATTACGCACCGCAACGTTATCCGTACAGTCGAGTACCAGATCGTGTTTTGCAATCATCGCAGCAAGTTCAGCGTCATCAAGCAGTGCATTGACTGGCGTAATCGCGATATGTGGGTTGATCCGCGTCATGGCGTCACGGGCGGATTCTACCTTCGGTTGCCCGACCGTAGCATCACTGTGCAGCGTCTGGCGTTGCAGATTCGAGAGCGAAACCGAGTCGAAGTCGAGCAGCGTCAGGTTGCCAACACCGGCGCTTGCCAGATACTGCGAAGCTGCGCAGCCGAGTCCACCGAGGCCGACTACCAGCACACGAGAATCTTTTAGCGCCTCCTGACCGTCAAAATCAAAACCGCGCAGAATGATTTGCCGGTTGTAGCGCAGCATCTCCTGATCGCTGAGTTCCGCCATTACAGGCCTCCGAACAACGCGTTAAACGGTTCTACTTCCACCCATTCGCCCACTTCCACATTGCCGCGATCGCGTTCCAGCACGATAAAGCAGTTGCCGAGACTAAAGGAGCTAAATATATGTGAACCCTGATGTCCGGTGGTCGTCACTTCAAGTTCACCGTCGGCGTTGCGTTGCAGCACGCCGCGCTGGAAATCAAGACGTCCTGGCGTTTTTTTCAGGCGGGACGCTGTGCGTACGCGCTGGCGCGCGGGCAGGCCGCTGGCGGTGTTGCCGCTTAGTTTTGCCAGCAAAGGCTGTACCAGTTGATAGAAGGTCAGCGTCGCTGAAACCGGGTTGCCCGGCAGGCCGCAGAACCAGCTATTGCTGAGTTTACCGAACGCGAACGGTTTACCTGGTTTAATCGCCAGCTTCCAGAAGGCGATCTCCCCCAGCTCTTCAAGAATCGTTTTGGTGTAATCCGCTTCACCCACTGAAACACCGCCGGAACTGATCACTACATCCGCCTGGCTGTCGGCTTCAATAAATGCGGCGCGCAGGGCATGGGGATCGTCGCGGATAATCCCTAAGTTGATTACCTCGCAACCCAGCTGTTCTAACATCAGGTGTACGGCGAGACGGTTGGTGTCGTAGATTTGGCCGTCGCCCAGCGGCTGACCGGGCAACTGGAGTTCATCACCGGTAGAAAAAAGCGCTACACGCACTTTACGAATCACCGGAACTTCGGCAATCCCCAGTGAAGCAATTACTGGCAGCTCTGCGGTAGTCAGGCGAGTTCCCGCCGGGAAAACAACCGCACCTGCAGAGATATCTTCACCGCGACGGCGAATATTTTGCCCGCTACGCACTTCAGCAGTAAAACGCACGCCATTGTCCGTTTGTTCAGTCTGCTCCTGCATCACCACCGCTTCGCAGCCTTCCGGCACCGGCGCACCGGTCATAATACGAATGCAGGTGCCCGCAGGCCATTCACCATGATACGGCTGACCGGCAAAGGATTTACCGGCAACGGGCAGCGGTTGCCTGGAGGCAATATCGGCTAAACGCACCGCGTAGCCGTCCATTGCGGAGTTATCAAAGCCCGGAACATCAAGCGGCGAAACGACATCGCTCGCCAGAATACGACCAAAACACTGTACCAGTGGCAGCGTTTCCTGGGCGGTCAGTGGGGTGACGCGAGAAAGCATCTCATTAAGCGCGGTGTCGAGCGACATCAATCCGGTGGTAAATTCCATGAAAACACTCCTGCGGAGGCAAAATCGAATTTGCCTATTATGTCAGAAAAACGCCACAGACTGTATGCCACCTCGGGCGTAGCGTTGGCTCCTGCCTTTACATGCCATATCCATCTTTCTATATTCAAAAATTGAATGAGTAATTCATAAAAATTCTGATATTTATAGCAAAAGTGGCGAGCCACCCTTAATGGACGAATACTATGGGCAAAGCAGTCATTGCAATTCATGGTGGCGCAGGTGCAATTAGCCGCGCGCAGATGAGTCTGCAACAGGAATTACGCTACATTGAGGCGTTGTCTGCCATTGTTGAAACCGGGCAGAAAATGCTGGAAGCGGGCGAAAGTGCGCTGGATGTGGTGACGGAAGCGGTGCGTCTGCTGGAAGAGTGTCCACTGTTTAACGCCGGAATTGGCGCTGTCTTTACGCGTGATGAAACCCATGAACTGGACGCCTGTGTGATGGATGGTAACACCCTGAAAGCCGGTGCGGTGGCGGGCGTTAGTCATCTGCGTAATCCGGTTCTTGCCGCCCGGCTGGTGATGGAGCAAAGCCCGCATGTGATGATGATTGGCGAAGGGGCAGAAAATTTTGCGTTTGCTCGTGGCATGGAGCGCGTCTCGCCGGAGATTTTCTCCACGCCTTTGCGTTATGAACAACTACTGGCAGCGCGCAAGGAAGGGGCAACCGTCCTCGACCATAGCGGTGCGCCACTGGATGAAAAACAGAAAATGGGCACCGTGGGGGCCGTGGCGTTGGATTTAGACGGCAATTTGGCGGCAGCCACGTCCACAGGCGGAATGACCAATAAATTACCCGGACGAGTTGGCGATAGTCCCTTAGTGGGTGCCGGATGCTACGCCAATAACGCCAGTGTGGCGGTTTCTTGTACCGGCACGGGCGAAGTCTTCATCCGCGCGCTGGCGGCATATGACATCGCCGCGTTAATGGATTACGGCGGATTAAGTCTCGCGGAAGCCTGCGAGCGGGTAGTAATGGAAAAACTCCCTGCGCTTGGCGGTAGCGGTGGCTTAATCGCTATCGACCATGAAGGGAATGTCGCGCTACCGTTTAACACCGAAGGAATGTATCGCGCCTGGGGCTACGCAGGCGATACGCCAACCACCGGTATCTACCGTGAAAAAGGGGACACCGTTGCCACACAGTGATGAACTTGATGCCGGTAATGTGCTGGCGGTTGAAAATCTGAATATTGCCTTTATGCAGGACCAGCAGAAAATAGCTGCGGTCCGCAATCTCTCTTTTAGTCTGCAACGCGGTGAGACGCTGGCAATTGTTGGCGAATCCGGCTCCGGTAAGTCAGTGACTGCGTTGGCATTGATGCGCCTGTTGGAACAGGCGGGCGGTTTAGTACAGTGCGATAAAATGCTGTTGCAGCGGCGCAGTCGCGAAGTGATTGAACTTAGCGAGCAGAGCGCTGCACAAATGCGCCATGTTCGCGGTGCGGATATGGCGATGATATTTCAGGAGCCGATGACATCGCTGAACCCGGTATTTACTGTGGGTGAACAGATTGCCGAATCAATTCGTCTGCATCAGAACGCCAGTCGTGAAGAAGCGATGGTCGAGGCGAAGCGGATGCTGGATCAGGTACGCATTCCTGAGGCACAAACCATTCTTTCACGTTATCCGCATCAACTCTCTGGCGGGATGCGCCAGCGAGTGATGATTGCGATGGCGCTGTCATGCCGCCCGGCGGTGCTGATTGCCGATGAGCCAACCACCGCGCTGGATGTCACTATTCAGGCGCAGATCCTGCAATTAATCAAAGTATTGCAAAAAGAGATGTCGATGGGCGTTATCTTTATCACTCACGATATGGGCGTGGTGGCAGAGATTGCCGATCGGGTACTGGTGATGTATCAGGGCGAGGCGGTGGAAACGGGTACCGTCGAACAGATTTTTCATGCACCGCAACATCCTTACACCCGTGCGCTGTTAGCTGCTGTTCCGCAACTTGGTGCGATGAAAGGGTTAGATTATCCCCGACGTTTCCCGTTGATATCGCTTGAACATCCAGCGAAACAGGCCTCCCCCATCGAGCAGAAAACGGTAGTGGATGGCGAACCTGTTTTACGAGTGCGTAATCTTGTCACCCGTTTCCCTTTGCGCAGCGGTTTGTTGAATCGCGTAACGCGGGAAGTGCATGCCGTTGAGAAAGTCAGTTTTGATCTCTGGCCTGGCGAAACGCTATCGCTGGTGGGCGAGTCTGGCAGCGGTAAATCCACTACCGGGCGGGCGTTGCTGCGCCTGGTCGAATCGCAGGGCGGCGAAATTATCTTTAACGGTCAGAGAATCGATACCTTGTCACCCGGCAAACTTCAGGCATTGCGCCGGGATATTCAGTTTATTTTTCAGGACCCTTACGCTTCGCTGGACCCACGTCAGACCATCGGTGATTCGATTATCGAACCGCTGCGTGTACACGGTTTATTGCCAGGTAAAGAAGCGGCTGCACGCGTTGCGTGGTTGCTGGAGCGCGTGGGCCTGTTACCTGAACATGCCTGGCGTTACCCGCATGAGTTTTCCGGCGGTCAGCGCCAGCGCATCTGCATTGCTCGCGCGTTGGCATTGAATCCGAAAGTGATCATTGCCGACGAAGCCGTCTCGGCGCTGGATGTTTCTATTCGCGGGCAGATTATCAACTTGTTGCTCGATCTCCAGCGTGATTTCGGCATTGCGTATCTGTTTATCTCCCACGATATGGCCGTGGTAGAGCGGATTAGTCATCGTGTGGCGGTGATGTATCTCGGACAAATTGTTGAAATTGGTCCACGGCGCGCGGTCTTCGAAAACCCGCAGCATCCTTATACGCGTAAATTACTGGCGGCAGTTCCGGTCGCTGAACCGTCCCGACAACGACCGCAGCGTGTACTGCTGTCGGACGATCTTCCCAGCAATATTCATCTGCGTGGCGAAGAGGTGGCAGCCGTCTCGTTGCAATGCGTCGGGCCGGGGCATTACGTCGCACAACCACAATCAGAATACGCATTCATGCGTAGATAACATTCAGGCGGAGAATAAAATGGCAAGAGCTGTACACCGTAGTGGGTTAGTGGAGTTGGGCATTGCGACAGCGTTGATGGCATCTTGTGCATTCGCTGCCAAAGATGTGGTGGTGGCGGTAGGATCGAACTTCACCACGCTCGATCCGTATGACGCAAATGACACGTTATCTCAGGCCGTAGCGAAATCGTTTTACCAGGGGCTGTTTGGTCTGGATAAAGAGATGAAACTGAAAAACGTGCTGGCGGAGAGTTATACCGTTTCCGATGACGGCCTTACATACACCGTGAAATTGCGGGAAGGAATTAAATTCCAGGATGGCACCGATTTCAACGCAGCGGCGGTAAAAGCGAATCTGGACCGGGCCAGCGATCCGGCGAATCATCTTAAACGCTATAACCTGTATAAGAATATTGCCAAAACGGAGGCGATCGATCCAACAACAGTAAAGATTACTCTCAAACAGCCGTTCTCAGCGTTTATTAATATTCTTGCCCATCCGGCGACCGCGATGATTTCACCGGCAGCGCTGGAAAAATATGGCAAGGAGATTGGTTTTCATCCGGTGGGAACCGGACCGTATGAACTGGATACCTGGAATCAGACCGATTTTGTGAAGGTGAAAAAATTCGCGGGTTACTGGCAGCCAGGATTGCCCAAACTGGACAGCATAACCTGGCGTCCGGTGGCGGATAACAACACCCGCGCGGCAATGCTGCAAACCGGTGAAGCGCAGTTTGCTTTCCCCATTCCCTACGAGCAGGCCACACTGCTGGAGAAAAACAAAAATATCGAGTTGATGGCCAGTCCGTCAATTATGCAGCGTTATATCAGTATGAACGTGACGCAAAAGCCGTTCGATAACCCGAAGGTCCGTGAGGCGCTGAATTACGCCATTAACCGTCCGGCGCTGGTGAAAGTTGCCTTTGCGGGCTATGCAACGCCAGCTACTGGTGTGGTACCGCCAAGTATCGCCTACGCGCAAAGTTATAAACCGTGGCCTTACGATCCAGTGAAAGCGCGCGAATTACTGAAAGAGGCGGGATATCCCAACGGTTTCAGTACCACGCTGTGGTCGTCACATAACCACAGCACCGCGCAGAAAGTGCTGCAATTTACCCAGCAGCAGTTAGCGCAGGTCGGGATTAAAGCCCAGGTGACTGCGATGGATGCCGGACAGCGGGCGGCAGAAGTTGAAGGTAAAGGGCAAAAAGAGAGCGGCGTGCGGATGTTCTACACTGGCTGGTCGGCTTCAACCGGCGAAGCCGACTGGGCACTATCGCCGTTGTTTGCCTCGCAAAACTGGCCACCGACGCTGTTTAATACCGCGTTTTACAGCAATAAACAGGTGGATGACTTCCTGGCTCAGGCACTGAAAACTAATGATCCGGCGGAAAAGACCCGCTTGTATAAGGCGGCGCAGGATATCATCTGGCAAGAGTCGCCGTGGATCCCGCTGGTGGTAGAAAAACTGGTGTCGGCACACAGTAAAAACCTGACCGGTTTTTGGATCATGCCAGACACCGGCTTCAGCTTTGAAGACGCGGATTTGCAATAAGCAACGCAGGGAGTGGAATGCTTAATTACGTTATCAAACGATTACTGGGGTTGATTCCGACGCTGTTTATCGTCTCGGTGCTGGTGTTTTTATTTGTGCATATGCTGCCCGGCGATCCGGCGCGATTGATTGCCGGGCCCGAAGCTGATGCGCAGGTTATAGAACTGGTGCGTCAGCAGCTGGGGTTGGATCAGCCGCTGTATCACCAGTTCTGGCACTATATCAGCAATGCTGTGCAGGGGGATTTTGGCCTGTCGATGGTGTCGCGTCGTCCGGTTGCCGATGAGATTGCCAGCCGCTTTATGCCAACGCTGTGGCTGACCATAACCAGTATGGTCTGGGCGGTGATATTTGGTATGGCGGCGGGAATTATCGCCGCCGTCTGGCGTAATCGTTGGCCGGATCGATTGAGTATGACCATTGCGGTGTCGGGGATCTCGTTTCCGGCATTTGCGCTGGGGATGCTTTTAATTCAGGTATTCTCCGTTGAACTGGGCTGGCTGCCTACCGTGGGAGCAGACAGTTGGCAGCACTACATTTTACCCTCCCTGACGCTCGGCGCGGCAGTGGCAGCCGTGATGGCGCGCTTTACCCGCGCGTCGTTTGTCGATGTTTTAAGCGAAGATTATATGCGTACCGCGAGGGCGAAAGGGGTGAGCGAAACCTGGGTTGTCCTCAAACACGGGCTACGTAACGCGATGATCCCGGTAGTGACCATGATGGGCTTACAGTTTGGCTTTTTGCTCGGTGGTTCTATCGTGGTGGAGAAAGTTTTCAACTGGCCCGGACTTGGACGCTTACTCGTTGACTCCGTAGAAATGCGCGATTACCCGGTGATTCAGGCGGAAATTCTGCTTTTCTCGCTGGAATTTATTCTTATCAACTTAGTGGTGGATGTGCTTTACGCCGCCATTAACCCGGCTATCAGGTACAAGTAAGGATGCGACTATTTAACTGGCGACGTCAGGCGGTGTTAAACGCCATGCCACTGGTCAAACCTGACCAGGTGCGTACACCGTGGCATGAATTCTGGCGACGATTTCGCCGTCAGCATATGGCGATGACCGCCGCATTATTCGTTATTTTATTGATTGTGGTGGCCATTTTTGCACGCTGGATCGCTCCCTATGACGCCGAAAATTATTTTGATTATGACAATCTGAATAACGGACCTTCTTTGCAGCACTGGTTTGGCGTCGATTCACTGGGGCGTGACATTTTCAGCCGTGTCCTGGTTGGTGCGCAAATCTCGCTGGCGGCGGGCGTGTTTGCCGTGTTTATCGGTGCGGCGATAGGGACGTTGCTGGGCTTGCTGGCTGGATATTATGAAGGCTGGTGGGATCGGCTGATCATGCGCATTTGCGATGTGCTGTTTGCCTTCCCGGGTATTTTACTGGCGATCGCTGTTGTTGCGGTGTTGGGAAGCGGCATTGCTAACGTGATTATCGCAGTCGCCATTTTTTCCATCCCCGCGTTTGCCCGCCTGGTGCGCGGCAACACGCTGGTGTTGAAACAGCAAACCTTTATTGAGTCAGCACGCAGTATTGGTGCCAGCGATATGACCATTTTATTGCGTCATATCTTGCCTGGGACCGTCTCGTCTATCGTGGTGTTTTTCACCATGCGCATTGGCACCTCGATTATCTCTGCCGCCAGCCTGTCATTTCTCGGCCTCGGTGCGCAGCCGCCGACACCAGAGTGGGGAGCAATGCTCAATGAGGCACGAGCGGATATGGTTATCGCGCCGCATGTCGCTGTTTTTCCGGCCCTGGCTATTTTTCTGACCGTACTGGCGTTCAATTTGTTGGGCGATGGTTTACGCGATGCGCTGGATCCGAAAATTAAAGGATAGTTACGTTTGAATATTGCTTGAAAGGGTAATCACCTCACAGGCAATTATTGCCCTAAGCAAGTGTTGTAACTTTCTGCTGATTTTGTAGAATCGGGTAATTTGGTTAAAAAGCCGCAGCAAGGGACTATTTTTGCAGCGGCACAGCGTTCAGATAGTTATTTTGTTAAATGTATTAACATGCTGAGTTTATACGAAAAGATAAAGATAAGGCTGATAATTTTATTTTTATTGGCAGCACTGTCATTTATTGGTCTTTTTTTCATCATTAACTATCAACTGGTATCGGAA
>NZ_SJWV01000589.1:0-490 GCF_004352695.1 Escherichia sp. KCJ4928 | reverse complement strand
CCAATGATTTATTCAGAAATTGAAAACTGGCTGAATGAGCAGCTTTACCAGAGTGCTGCATATCATGCAGATGCCTACAATACCGCAGCCAGAAACTATATTGCCGACAACAATGCCCGTCTGCATAACGGCAGCCTTCCGGCAAATTTCACGGCTGATGACCTGATTCGTCAGGGATATCTGAAACAGGGGTTTAACCATTCTCCGTTTGGTCAGAGTTATATCACCGGTATCCGCCGTAACCAGACCTCCGGGCGTCTGGAAGCCCTGACCTGCTCAACTGGAGGGCAGACAATCAAAGAAGAAGGGCTGCGCAGCGTGGCGGGTCAGTTGCCGGGGCTGGGTGGATTTATCAGCAAAAACGGAACGGCAACAGGCGCATTCGGAGCCTGGACAGATAAACCGGGAGACTACGGACTTACCTGTTCGGCAGGTCACATCGCCGTCGTCATGAGCGGTGATGACCTGCAGGAAAGTGACCGTCTCTACC
>NZ_SJWV01000588.1:0-497 GCF_004352695.1 Escherichia sp. KCJ4928 | reverse complement strand
AGACTTGGAAGAATACGAAACTCTTTATCACTTTGCACAAGATAAGGATTTTCAATCTTTAGTCAAAAAATTGAAATCCTCAGACAAGAAATATAATTCAGGATTATTCTCGCTAGAATATATTGATGAGTTATTAAGCAATGCTAACTCTTGCATTTGGAGCATCATAGAACAATTATACTTCCCACAAAGCACATACTCTTTCTCTGTTTTCTCTTCTGATATTTTAGGTAATATATATGAAATATTCCTGAGTGAGAAAGTTCGTATTGATGAACTTGGAAACGTTAAGATTCAACCGAAAGAGGAACATATCGATAGAGACGTTGTTACTACACCAACTCACATTGTAAAAGAAATCATTAGAAATACTGTCGTAGAATATTGCAAAGGCAAGTCAGATATTGAGATATTGAATTCAAAATTTGCTGATATCGCTTGTGGCTCAGGTGCTTTTATTATTGAGGCATTCCAATTCATCCAGGATATTCTTATTG
>NZ_SJWV01000587.1:0-499 GCF_004352695.1 Escherichia sp. KCJ4928 | reverse complement strand
TAGATACTGTTATGGCCTGCAAGTTTTTTCCTGGTCCGGTTTCCCGGATTGCAGGCATGCCAGACACAGCGCCGTCAGGCGCTGTTTTTTTCATCCCTTCCGCGATTTTTACGCCGCTACCGGATTATGCCGTGACGCATCGAACGGCACGCCTGACTTCAGCACTCCATACGCCACCTGTGCCAGCTTGCGCATCATCGCGCCGAGAATCACCTTTCCTTTCTTGCCATTAGCCGCCAGACGGTCGCGGAACGCCCGTCCCCACTCAGTCTTACTGGTGGCTACCATTGCGGGCATATACAACGCCCTGCGAAGCGACACATGTCCGGCCTTACTCATCCGGCTCGCCCCTCTCACACTGCTACCTGATTCATAACGCCGTGGTGTCAGACCCGCAAAAGCGGCGAACTGTCTGGCATGGGCGAAGCGGTCCTTCAGACCGATATAAGCCAGCAATACCGCAGATGTTTTCTCTCCGATACCCGGGATGCTTTCCAGC
>NZ_SJWV01000586.1:0-500 GCF_004352695.1 Escherichia sp. KCJ4928 | reverse complement strand
CAGTGACCACATCCGCGCAGGACAATATTACCTGGGACAAAAATAATCGTCTGTCGCAGGGCGTCACACAGAGTACGGGCAGCACGCTTGCCGGTAACGGTGATGTCACGCTGACCGCCGGACGGGATATGACGTCACAGGCGGCATCGCTGTCAGCTCAGAAAGGCCTGGCCCTGATGGCGGGTCATGACGTGACGCTGACCGGTGCACAGAATACCCGCTCGCTGGATGAATACCATAAAGTGACCGGCAACAGCGGGATGTTATCGAAAACCACCACTACCACGCATGATGTCACTGACCGCCGGACCATGACAGGCAGTGAACTGAACGGGGATACGGTCAGTATCGGTGCCGGACATAATCTGAACGTCACGGGCAGCAGTGTGGCCGGGGATAACCGTGTCTCCCTGGCTGCCGGAAATAACCTGAATATCGGTACGCTGACAGAAAGCAACCGTGAAACACACCTGAAACAGGAGAAAAAATCCGGGCTGATG
>NZ_SJWV01000585.1:0-505 GCF_004352695.1 Escherichia sp. KCJ4928 | reverse complement strand
TTGCCCGTTCTCCTGTCGTGTCAGCTCGAACATATGCTGCAAATCCGTGAAGGCGCTCTCCCAGTCTTTCAGCCGCTGCGTATAGTCCTGCTGCAATTGCTCTAAGGCGTTCAGTAAGTGCATTTCCAGCTCTGTCATACTCACTTACTCCCTGACCAGTCTTACTGCGTTCTTCTTCTCCACCGTCCAGTTGTTTTCCCCCTTCACCCCGGACGGCAACACCAGAAATTTCCCGTTCCTGCCCTCGTGATACGTCACACCCCATGTTTTTTCCCGGAGTTTCGCCAGCGTCTCTTCCTGGTCCCTGATAGCCAGGATGTTCGCCGCAATCCGGCTTTCCTGCCACTGAATCAGCCCCCATGACGCCAGAAAAATCCCGCCCGTGACGCAAAGCGCCGTCAGCGACGGGTACAGTATCCGCCCTTTGACCAGCTTCCAGAGCAGCTCTTCCTGCCGCCGGGCCAGTTCGTTCTCTGTGGCGCTGAACTGCGCGTTCACGGCACTG
>NZ_SJWV01000584.1:0-506 GCF_004352695.1 Escherichia sp. KCJ4928 | reverse complement strand
AATGTAATGTCGTGATAGCAAACGATATTTGTATCCGGGTAGCACTGTCACCCTCTGAGGTGCTCCAGCCATTCAGCAAAAACACGAACCAGTAAATCCTCCCCACAACGCTTTCTTCTTTCACTGCTCAGGAAAAATACACCATGAACCGTATGATACCTGCGGGATGTCTCGCCGTACTCTGCCTGAACGGCTGCCATCTCCCCCCGGATAATACAGCTCCGACCAGAAAGTATGGTGCTGCCTCTGATGTCGCCGTCGCCCGGCATGCGCAGTATCAGCTATGGGGGCAGGGAATTTACTCTGCAGCCCTTCCGGAGCGTCAGTCCGGCGGCAGTCTGAAGGCTCACAGCGACCGTGTTTCCTTTGACTGGGAAGGCGATGCCCTGGAATTGCTCAACGAACTGGCCCGTCTGCGCGGCCAGCAGTTCAGCTACAGCGGCGTCCGTCTCCCCTTACCCGTCTCACTGCACGTCCGCGACATGACCTTTGCTGATGTCCTTCGT
>NZ_SJWV01000583.1:0-507 GCF_004352695.1 Escherichia sp. KCJ4928 | reverse complement strand
CACTGCAGCTGGCGCAGGCTAACAAGGCATTCATCCGGAAAAACTTCAGCGTCATTCTTGAGCGTACGGTACGCGAACTCAACGGCGAGTCCTGCATATCCCTGGAAGAAGCACCACCGGCAAAACAACAGATTGTCTGTAGTCGCAGTTTTGGTGAACGAATCACAGACAAAGATGCCATGCACCAGGCTGTTGTTCAGTATGCAGAGCGGGCCGCAGAGAAACTACGTGGGGAACGTCAGTATTGCCGGCAGGTGACGACATTTGTACGGACATCCCCCTTTGCAGTAAAAGAACCCTGTTACAGCAATGCCGCTGTGGAAAAGCTTTCATTGCCCACACAGGACAGCCGGGACATTATTGCCGCCGCATGCAGGGCCTTAAACCATGTCTGGCGTGAAGGGTACCGCTATATGAAGGCAGGAGTCATGCTGGCTGATTTCACACCATCGGGTATAGCGCAGCCGGGATTATTTGATGAAATCCAGCCCCGTAAAAACAGTGAAA
>NZ_SJWV01000582.1:0-510 GCF_004352695.1 Escherichia sp. KCJ4928 | reverse complement strand
AAGTATGGTTT
This sequence comes from Escherichia sp. KCJ4928, assembly GCF_004352695.1. Taxonomy (NCBI): domain Bacteria; kingdom Pseudomonadati; phylum Pseudomonadota; class Gammaproteobacteria; order Enterobacterales; family Enterobacteriaceae; genus Escherichia; species Escherichia sp. KCJ4928. The sequence goes on along the minus strand of NZ_SJWV01000582.1, from coordinate 499 downwards.
TTTTTATGTCCTTTTTATAGGGAGTGTTTTTCCCTTTATTTACTATCATCGATGCCGGTGTTGCATCCAAGATGCTCATTGCAAATTTTTTACTATAATTATCAAAATTAATCATTGTACCGACTGCTTCAATTTGGCGAATTGGCTTCATTTTCCTCAAAACGTCAAATGTAGCCTTAGGTATAGGTTTATCAGAAAGTTTCGCAATTACACTTGAATCTATGCCGTTCATCACATTCGCTTTATCTTTTATGGCATCAACAGATATGCCCAAAGCAGCACTAAGTTTTTCAATTGATACTTTTGCCAGAGACTTAATTATCATTCTATGTTCTTCAACTACATTTATATGATTCACTTGTTTGTTAGGAGTGAAAGCATCATCTATGCTCGAAAGTATACATGGAGCTTTTTCTATACCTAAGTCTTTTAAAGCCTCAACCCTTAAATGGCCATCAAGTATCTTAGTGACATCTTTATCTTTGTCATAGAATACTAT
>NZ_SJWV01000581.1:0-510 GCF_004352695.1 Escherichia sp. KCJ4928 | reverse complement strand
ATTTCATGAATATATGTTTCGATTGGTATAACGATGTCTAAATATTCCTCTGAACATCTTCCTGATACAAAAAACCGCCAGCGTTTCCGCTGGCGGTTTTCAATGTATTCAAAACTCAGCAATCAATAAAAATCACCAGTTGCCTTTTCGGCCTGATCCATCCACACCGGTTTATCGCTGGTTTTCGACCAGACGCGATGCAGGTAGCTGTAAAAGCGGGCGCGGTCTTTCCAGAAAAGCATGAAAGGCAGCGCCAGAACGCCCGCTGCAACCGCATAAGTACGGCGTAAAAAGATAAGCCATGCAGGATATTCTCTGTAGAGTTCCATACTTTTCTCCCCCTTTTGTATCTACCCGGTGAATGGCACCGGAAAAATGAATTTGTTTATCTGATGAAAATAGTACCGCCTTTTGTGTAATTTTACTACTCATCCGACCACTTATTTTTGCTTATTGATGGTTTATTTACATTCATCCTGTAATTAAGTTACACAAAAGTTAAATTAATAC
>NZ_SJWV01000580.1:0-513 GCF_004352695.1 Escherichia sp. KCJ4928 | reverse complement strand
CTTTTGCACCGGAGGTTCCCTGACGGAGAGCTGCAACATTATCAGTTCTGACTTCAGATGTTGTCCGCTCTGCAATCTGCACATCCGTGATCATGGTGTAGTTGATATCCTCCACCATTGCATCGGCTGCCATACCAATCAACCCTGTGGCGATCCCTACACCCAGCGCCGCACCGGCAGAGCTGGAGTTATATCCTGTGATGCCGGTTCCCAGAGCTGCACCGGCAATGGCACCTTCATAACCACTGTTCAGCCAGGTCTGGGACTCCCGCAAATCCATTTTGTCTGCCTTCAGGACATTGGCCTGGATCCAGTAGTATGCCTTGTCAGGTGAGGTCACAACCTGGTAGCCTTTGGCTTTAACGGCATCACTGATTTTTGCCTGTAATCCGCTCATATCCTTGTCAGATGTGTTTTTGATTTGCAGGAAAACGGTGCGTTCACTGGAAGGCTCCAGCCAGATGGTTTCACTCATCTGAGTTTTAACTTCAAGATTACGCTTCTTGATTGCTG
>NZ_SJWV01000057.1:0-23664 GCF_004352695.1 Escherichia sp. KCJ4928 | reverse complement strand
ACAGATAATTAAACAACAATCTTTGGTTTGTGAAGGCCTCCGCAAGTGTTCGTCTGGCTTCACATGGCATCTTCTTCTTAGAAAAATATCGACATATTTTGTGACACGAATTGCAAATCTGGTTTTGTTGTATGGATTGCGTGATTTTTGATCTGGTATAACAGGTATAAAGGTGCACCAAGATAGTCAATGAGACAGGGCATCTCGCAATCTATGGCAAACATCACTTCAGTTCTTTCTCATCGGGTGATGAAAACGCACTTCAGTCTGAAAGGAATATGAAAATGAGATCAACAGACATTCTATTTTATGACTCTGGGTAAAATGGATTGAGTAAGTGATATAGCTTACGAACATTCAAATCAATTAAACATCAGAAGAGATTTTATACTCAGGTATTTAATCTGGATCTCTGTTTATTTAAATAATGTGAAAAGAGATTTTTCACAGGAGACATTATACAAAAAAATATAAAATACAGCTACCGGTTGCCAAAGACACTATAAGCCTGGCAAAAAATATTACACAACATAAATGCTAATTGTTTATGCGGGCTTTGTATTGCTTTCTGTATCCTACAAATGAGTGAAATTTATGAAAAAGGCTAAAATACTTTCTGGCGTATTATTACTGTGCTTTTCGTCCCCATTAATTTCTCAGGCTGCGACACTGGACGTACGTGGTGGATATCGTAGTGGAAGCCACGCCTATGAGACTCGACTCAAAGTCAGTGAGGGATGGCAAAATGGATGGTGGGCAAGCATGGAAAGTAATACCTGGAATACCATTCATGATAATAAAAAGGAAAATGCCGCACTCAATGATGTTCAGGTTGAAGTTAATTACGCGATTAAACTTGATGATCAATGGACGGTGCGCCCGGGAATGTTAACGCATTTTAGCAGCAACGGCACACGCTACGGACCCTACGTAAAACTGTCCTGGGACGCGACAAAAGATCTTAATTTTGGCATTCGCTATCGTTACGACTGGAAAGCTTACCGACAACAAGACTTATCCGGTGATATGTCTCGTGATAACGTTCATCGTTGGGATGGATATGTCACTTACCATATTAATAGTGATTTCACCTTCGCATGGCAAACGACGCTATACAGCAAACAGAACGATTATCGCTATGCAAACCATAAGAAATGGGCGACGGAAAATGCATTTGTTCTACAATACCATATGACGCCCGATATTACGCCATACATAGAATATGACTACCTGGACCGTCAGGGTGTTTACAACGGCAGAGATAATTTATCGGAAAACAGTTATCGCATTGGTGTGTCATTTAAACTGTAGTAGACAGGAGACAGTCACAATGAATAAAACAATAACGGCGCTTGCTATCATGATGGCTTCATTTGCCGCAAACGCGTCTGTATTACCTGAAACTCCTGTGCCATTTAAAAGTGGTACCGGAGCAATTGATAACGACACTGTCTACATTGGTTTAGGTAGCGCAGGTACGGCATGGTACAAGCTGGATACACAGGCCAAAGATAAAAAATGGACAGCGTTAGCTGCATTCCCTGGTGGACCAAGAGATCAAGCAACCTCGGCATTTATTGATGGCAATCTGTATGTGTTTGGCGGCATTGGCAAAAATAGCAAGGGCTTGACTCAGGTATTTAATGACGTACACAAATACAACCCCAAAACCAATAGTTGGGTTAAATTGATGTCGCATGCACCGATGGGCATGGCGGGTCATGTGACTTTTGTACACAACGGCAAGGCTTATGTTACTGGCGGTGTTAACCAGAATATCTTCAATGGCTATTTTGAAGATCTCAACGAGGCTGGAAAAGATTCAGCAACTATAGACAAGATCAATGCCCATTATTTTGACAAAAAAGCAGAAGATTATTTCTTCAATAAGTTTCTGTTGTCTTTTGATCCCTCAACACAGCAATGGAGTTACGCTGGCGAATCTCCCTGGTACGGAACGGCTGGTGCGGCGCTTGTGAATAAAGGTGATAAAACCTGGCTTATTAATGGCGAAGCCAAACCAGGATTGCGAACGGATGCCGTATTTGAACTTGATTTCACCGGTAATAATTTAAAATGGAATAAGCTTGCTCCCGTCTCATCACCAGATGGCGTCGCTGGCGGTTTTGCGGGGATAAGCAATGATTCTCTTATATTTGCCGGAGGGGCCGGATTCAAAGGTTCACGAGAAAATTACCAGAACGGTAAGAACTATGCGCATGAAGGCCTAAAAAAATCATATAGCACTGATATTCATCTTTGGCATAACGGGAAATGGGATAAATCGGGTGAATTATCGCAAGGTCGGGCCTACGGAGTATCATTGCCCTGGAATAATAGTCTATTGATTATTGGCGGTGAAACTGCAGGCGGCAAAGCGGTGACGGATTCAGTTTTGATCTCTGTGAAGGATAATAAAGTCACAGTACAAAATTAACGCTTCAGGGCCCCGGTAAAGGGGCCCTGCTATCAATTTGTCATTTCAATTACGCGAAATTTATATGAACGCAATAATATCGCCCGATTATTACTATGTTCTTACCGTTGCTGGTCAGTCTAATGCCATGGCGTATGGCGAAGGACTGCCATTACCGGACAGGGAAGATGCGCCTCATCCCAGAATTAAACAATTAGCGAGATTTGCGCATACGCATCCCGGAGGCCCGTCATGTCACTTTAACGACATTATTCCACTGACTCACTGCCCACACGATGTTCAGGATATGCAGGGTTATCACCATCCTCTGGCAACGAATCATCAAACACAGTACGGCACCGTTGGCCAGGCACTGCATATTGCACGGAAATTACTACCCTTTATTCCTGATAATGCAGGGGTTCTCATCGTTCCATGTTGCCGTGGCGGATCGGCTTTTACCGCGGGCAGCGAAGGGACATATTCAGAACGGCACGGAGCCAGCCATGATGCTTGTCGTTGGGGAACGGATACTCCGCTGTACCAGGATTTAGTCAGCAGAACGCGAGCCGCACTGGCAAAAAATCCGCAGAACAAATTCCTCGGCGTATGCTGGATGCAAGGCGAATTTGACTTAATGACCAGTGACTACGCGTCACACCCTCAACACTTTAATCATATGATTGAAGCCTTTCGTAGGGATCTAAAACAATACCATTCTCAGCTTAATAATATTACTGACGCGCCGTGGTTTTGCGGCGATACCACCTGGTACTGGAAAGAAAATTTCCCTCATGCGTATGAAGTTATTTATGGCAATTATCAAAATAATGTTTTAGCCAATATTATTTTCGTCGACTTCCAGCAACAAGGTGAAAGAGGACTGACGAACGCGCCTGATGAAGACCCGGACGATTTAAGCACGGGATATTACGGTTCAGCGTACCGGTCACCGGAGAACTGGACGACGGCACTGCGAAGCAGTCATTTCAGCGCGGCAGCCCGTCGGGGGATTATTTCTGACAGGTTTGTAGAAGCAATTTTGCAGTTTTGGGGCGAAAAGTGAGCGTTCATTAATTTGATTTATTCGCATCCATCAACGCTTTTAACTCCTCCGGCGTAAACGGTGGTTAGCGTCGGTGCAGCATCGCATGGCAATTAGGGTACACAGGCAGCAAAAAAACAAATGAGATCAAAGTAATATATCTTCACTTGCAGGCTTGAACAGCCGAAAATTTGCGAGCATGATCGCAATTATTTCACTGCCAGGGATATCAATGGCTTCCAGTAAATCGCTACAGCAGGCAATTGCCAATATAAAAATCTGGCACAAGGGTGAACAGCGCGCGCCGCATAAGCCATTGTTATTGCTATACGTATTAGCGGGATACCTGAATGGACATCCACGCCTTTTCGATTATGGATCGGAAATCTACGAACCTCTGCACAGTTTACTGGAACGTTTTGGGCCACAGCGTTCACAGTACCGACCTGATATGCCGTTCTGGCGATTACAAGGCGACGGATTCTGGCAATTACACAATGCCGAGCTTTGCTCAACAGCAGGGAGCAGCCGACAACCGCCAGTGAAGGAACTGAACGAATACCACGTTGCAGGCGGTTTCGATGAACAGCACTACGCCCTGGTAACCGGCAATAAAAAACTCATCAATACTCTGGCGCAACAGATACTCGAAGCGCACTTCACCGAGAGTATTCAGGAAGAAATTGCTGACGAGCTGGGTTTTGATCTCCAGCAAATCCGTAAACAGCGCGACCCTTTATTTCGCAAAAATGTATTACGCGCTTATAACTACCAGTGCGCGATATGTGGCTTTAATATGCGCCACGACGACACCACCGTAGCGTTGGAAGCGGCGCATATAAAATGGAAACAGCAAGGAGGTCCTTGTGAAATTCCTAATGGCCTGGCGCTTTGCGCAATTCACCATAAAGCCTTTGATAAAGGATCGATTGGCCTGGACGAAAATATGCGGGTACTGGTATCAGATGCGGTAAACGGCGGAGGGATCGTTGAGAGATTATTCTGGGATTTTGACGGGAAAACTATTGCGTTGCCGCAGGTGCGTAGAAATTACCCTTATGAGGGGTTTGTGGAGTGGCATCGGAAAGAGGTTTTTAGGGGGTGAGGTTGATAACAGCATTCACCCTACAACCTTACATTGTATTTAAATTAGAGCTGAGTTAACAGATAGTTGTATATATAACAGGCACTTGTCACAACGATTAACTCAATATAGTTAGAATACCTCATATTAATTAAAAAATAAGTAATGTCACAACAGAGGAAAAGTCACGATGACTCTTGTAGATAGTGTCGAAGCAGGTAGGCTAACGATTAGTGAATTGATTGATGCCCTGGCGAAAGATAAAAATTACACAGCTTCCAGATGGTATCAGCGATACCGTGCATTTACGACTTTGCTACAGCAAACCTCAACTTTTGCTGAGCCTGCAACAGATGGTCTGGTCAAACAGCTTTGGTATGAGCGTGACAACGGCATTGCAAGTATTCGCCAGGGCGTTCCATCCTTAGCAGAATATCAGCAAAGCCTGCCACTGCTTAGAGAACTAACTGAACGAATTCGGCAACAGCCGGATGAAGAAACTTACCAATATGTTGGCAATGCACTTCAATAAGCTAAAGAAAACGGACTTCTCAAGCGTATGTATTGGAGTTTGAGAAATCGCGTCTTTGCCGCGTTCTCGCCAGCAAACTACACCAGTACTGTGGATGAGAATGCTTTTAATAAAGCAGCAGAATTCTTAAATCAGCACTTCCATCTCGGTTTGGTACTGACCGGAAATTGGTTACAGAAAAACTATGAATTGAAACAAGCCATACACGCCCAATCTCCTGATACAGATCCTTATTATGTGAATATGGCCATCTGGCATCTCTATGAATTGCTCCGTGAACGCGATAATGAACAAAAGCAGGAGAAAGTAGCTAGCACTACATCCATAACCCGCAGTGAGCCCATCGAGAACAAGATCATCCTACATTCACCAACTAACGTGATCTTCTTTGGCCCCCCTGGCACTGGCAAGACCTTCAGGTTGCAGCAAAAAATGAAAGAGTACACTTCTCATGCTGTTCCCGCTGATCGTGATGCCTGGCTGGATTCTCGCCTTGAATCGTTGAACTGGATGCAGGTTATAACGCTGGTGCTGCTCGATCTTGGGAAACGAGCGAAAGTTCGCCAAATTATTGAACATATGTGGTTTCAACGTAAGGCATTATTAAACGGTCGTAATGGCAATCTATCGAATACTGCCTGGGCAGCTTTGCAATCCTATACAGTTCCCGAGTCGTTAACCGTTGATTATAAGAATCGGCGTGAGCCTGCCGTATTTAACAAAACAGATAACAGCGAATGGTTTCTAGTTGATTCACAGCTCGAGCAAGTGGAGGATTTGGTAGAGCTCTACGCCGAACTTAAACGTGGCCCTAAATCTGCCGAAGCCATCCAGCGTTTTGCGGTGGTTACGTTCCACCAATCTTACGGCTATGAAGAATTTATTGAAGGTATACGCGCTCGCTCTGACGAGAGTGGCAATATCTCTTATCCCATTGAGCCGGGTATCTTTATGCGCCTTTGCCAACGTGCGAATGCCGATCCAGGACATCGCTACGCCATTTTCATTGATGAGATCAATCGCGGTAACATATCCAAGATCTTTGGTGAACTAATCTCACTCATTGAAGTAGACAAGCGTGCAGGCATGCCCAATGCGATGAGCCTGCAACTGGCTTATAGCGGTGATCACTTCAGCGTACCCGGCAATGTCGATATCATCGGAGCCATGAATACAGCGGACCGTTCTTTAGCTCTGATGGACACGGCTTTGCGCCGTCGCTTTGACTTTGTCGAAATGATGCCTGATCTCTCTTTACTGAGTGAAGCTAAGGTGAAAGGCATAGAGCTCGAGTCGTTGTTAGAGAAACTCAATAGCCGCATCGAGGCTCTTTACGATCGTGAACATACGCTGGGGCATGCGTTCTTTATGCCGGTAAAAAATGCACTCGATGCCGGTGATGAAGAAGCTGCGTTTAAACAATTGAAGATCGCATTCCAGAAAAAGATCATTCCGCTTTTACAGGAATACTTTTTCGATGACTGGAACAAGATCCGGTTGGTGCTGGCAGACAATCAAAAGCAAGACGACAACCTGCAATTCGTGATTGAGAAAACCGACGATCTCGATACGCTTTTTGGTAACAACCATGGTTTACGACGCCATGATCAGCAATCAACAGCTTATGAGCTCAAAGATTTCGATCAAGAGATCTGGAATATTCCACAGGCTTATCGTTCAATTTATCAGCCCCAACAGACTCCCCTTGATGAGCAGGCAGTAAATCATGGGTGAAGTTATCTCCGTTTTTGAATATGACCTCTTGGGGAGTGGAAAAGCGGCTTCAGTTGGCGCAAAACCGGTGCCTCCACAGGTCTTTAATTATTTAGAAGCGCTTAGCCTGGCAAGTAATCAAGGGAGCCAGTTCCTCAAACTCACCTCTCGCTCAGGCTTCAAATTGCTTCAGGTTCAAAACTACGCAGGGATGCTTTCAACACCTCACGGTTTCCAGCTTGAGATACTGCCCAAGGTTGGTAAAAACCTCACAGCGGCTAATGCACGTCAAACATTGCTGACGATGCTAAGCCATCTGCCTGGGTTCCGACATATTCAAACCCAGCAAGCCACTCTTCAGGCTCAGCGTATGCCTTTGCTTGAGATTTTTATTAACCAGTTTTTGCATAGCGTCAGCCAATTGCTTAAACAGGGTTTACGCTCCGACTATGTGAGCAAGCAAGGTAATGCGGTTAAGTTCCAGAGCAGCACGATGCTGTCTTTTCGCCGTAGCTACCGCACCAGCAATCTCTTGAGCGGGGTTGTAGTCGATTAATCCACTCTGTACAGCAAAGCGTATAATCGCGGTAGTATGCTGCTGCAAACGAGCAGCGACTTCGAGACGCCCAGACGACTCCACCGCTTTGATGGGGACAAGCAGATCCCGAGTCTTCAGATCAGCAATGTTCCGCTTACCGATAGCAGCAAAGAGATTATCTTCGAGGCTTTTCAATACACGAGCGCTATGCGATGCAGACCACTTCTGATTACGGGGCTGCGTTTGAACAGGTCAGGACGGTCACAGGTAAATTCCCGCAGAAAACGCCCCAGCGGGATGTCTGTGGTGCGCCCGTCGGCGAGGATACGCACAAGGATACTGAATTTACGGCGGTACGGATTCCAGACAATGTCCGGGCACCGGAGCTGATGGGCTACAGTGAGCTGACGGCCATTGCCCGAAACTGTGCCATACAGCGTGCCACAGATGCCCTGCGTGAAGCCCTTCTGTCCTGGCTTGCGAAGGGGGAAAAAATTAATTATTCCGCACAGGATAGCGACATTTTAACGACCATCGGATTCAGGCCTGACGCGGCTTCGGTGGATGACAGCCGTGAAAAATTCACCCCTGCGCAGAACATGATTTTTTCGCGTAAAAGTGCGCAACTGGCATCACGTCAGTCTGTGTAAAATTCCCCGAAAATCCGCCTGTTTTTACTGAAAAAAGCCATGCATCGATAAGGTGCATGGCTTTGCATGCGTTTTCCTGCCTCATTTTCTGCAGACCGCTCCATTCCCGGCACGGCCTGAGCGTGTCAGTGCAACTGCATTAAAACCGCCCCGCAAAGCGGGCGGGCGAGGCGGGGAAAGCACTGCGCGCTGGCGGTGGTGCTGATTTTATTTTTTCAGCGTCTGAGCGCGTCGTGATGGCGTTTAGATTGTGCGCCGGGGCGTTGGTGTGTCTGCGGGGTGTTTTGTGCGGTGATGAGCGTGTGAGGGCGTGATGGCGGGGTGTAAAAAAGCCGCCCGCAGGCGGCGATGTTCAGCCGTTGTCAGTGTCCAGTGAGTAGTTTTTAAAGCGGATGACCTCCTGACCGAGCCAGCCGTTTATCTCGCGGATCCTGTCCTGTAACGGGATAAGCTCATTGCGGACAAAGACCTTTGCCACTTTCTCAATATCACCCAGTGACCCGACGTTCTCCGGCTTGCCGCCCATCAACTGAAAGGGGATGCGGTGCGCGTCCAGCAGGTCTGCGGCACTGGCTTTTTTGATATTAAAAAAATCGTCCTTCGTCGCCACTTCACTGAGCGGGATAATTTTAATGCCGTCGGCTTTCCCCTGCGGGGCATAGAGAAACAGATTTTTAAAGTTATTGCGGCCTTTCGACTTAACCATGTTTTCGCGAAGCATTTCGATATCGTTGCGATCCTGCACGGCATCGGTGACGTACATGATGTATCCGGCATGTGCGCCGTTTTCGTAATACTTGCGGCGGAACAGCGTGGCCGACTCATTCAGCCAGGCAGAGTTAAGGGCGCTGAGATATTCCGGCAGGCCGTACAGCTCCTGATTAATATCCGGCTCCAGCAGGTGAAACACGGAGCCGGGCGCGAAGGCTGTCGGCTCGTTGAAGGACGGCACCCACCAGTAAACATCCTCCTCCACGCCACGGCGGGTATATTTTGCCGGTGAGGTTTCCAGTCTGATGACCTTACCGGTGGTGCTGTAACGCTTTTCCAGAAACGCATTACCGAACACCAGAAAATCCAGCACAAAGCGGCTGAAATCCTGCTGAGAAAGCCACGGGTGCGGGATAAACGTTGAGGCCAGAATATTACGTTTGACGTAAATCGGTGAGCTGTGATGCACGGCAGCACGCAGACTTTTTGCCAGACCGGTAAAGCTGACCGGCGGCTCATACCATCTGCCGTTACTGATGCATTCGACGTAATCCAGAATGTCACGGCGGTCGAGTACCCGGAAGACCAGCAGGAGGCGGTCGCCCGTACCCTGACGCTGGAATCCGAACCTCTCGTCAAACTGCTGGAGGAAAATGCTTATCGTGAGCTTATCTGGCGTCAGCGTGTGAATGAGGCCGCACGGGCGGTGATGCTGGCCTGTGCAGCCGGTAATGACCTTGATGTGATTGGTGCCAATTACAACACCACACGCCTGATTATCACCCCGGCAGATGATTCGACCATCCCGCCGACACCGGCAGTGATGGAATCTGACACCGATTATCGTCTGCGTATTCAGCAGGCGTTTGAAGGTTTAAGCGTTGCCGGGTCGGTGGGAGCCTATCAGTATCATGGTCGCAGTGCCGACGGGCGTGTCGCGGATATCTCTGTCACCAGTCCGTCTCCGGCCTGTGTCACTATCTCCGTGCTGTCCCGCGAAAATAACGGTGTCGCATCCGAAGACCTGCTGGCTGTGGTGCGTAACGCTCTTAATGGCGAGGACGTCAGGCCGGTGGCTGACCGCGTGACCGTGCAGTCTGCCGCCATTGTTGAATATCAGATAAACGCCACGCTTTACCTTTACCCTGGTCCCGAAAGCGAACCCATCCGCGCTGCTGCCGTGAAAAAACTGGAAGCGTATATCACGGCACAGCACCGGCTTGGGCGCGACATCCGTCTGTCTGCCATTTATGCCGCTTTGCATGTGGAAGGCGTGCAGCGTGTCGAGCTGGCCGCACCACTGGCCGACATCGTGCTCAACAGTACGCAGGCGTCTTTCTGTACCGAATACCGCGTCGTGACCGGAGGCTCGGATGAGTGATTCGCGACTGCTGCCGACCGGCTCATCACCGCTTGAAGTTGCCGCCGCAAAAGCCTGTGCGGAAATTGAAAAAACACCGGTCAGTATTCGTGAGCTGTGGAACCCGGACACCTGCCCGGCAAATCTGCTGCCGTGGCTGGCGTGGTCATTTTCGGTTGACCGCTGGGATGATAAGTGGCCGGAAGCGACAAAACGCGCTGTTATCCGCGATGCGTATTTCATTCACTGCCATAAGGGCACTATAGGCGCAATCCGGCGTGTGGTGGAGCCGCTCGGCTATCTGATTGAGGTGAGGGAGTGGTGGCAACTCAACGAGGAGCCGGGGACGTTCCGTATCGTTGTTGGCGTGCTTGAGCAGGGTATTACCGAGGAAATGTATCAGGAGCTGGAGCGCCTCGTTGCTGATGCAAAACCGGCAAGCCGCCATCTGACGGGACTGGCTATCAGTTTAAGTACAACCGGCAACATTTTTGCCGGTGCGGGATGCTATCACGGTGACGCCCTGACGGTTTATCCCTACACCCCGGAGGCCATTATTGTCGGAGGGGATTATTTCCCGGCCTCGGCCATTCATTTAATTGATAACCTGAGAGTAAACGCATGACAGTGAAATACTACGCCATTCTGACTAATCAGGGCGCGGCACGGCTGGCTAACGCGACGATGCTCGGCAGTAAGCTGAATCTGACGCAAATGGCCGTTGGTGATGCAAATGGTGTCTTGCCGACACCAGACCCGGCACAGACAAAACTTATTAACCAGAAACGCATCGCGCCGCTGAATCTTCTGAGTGTTGACCCGAACAACCAGAGCCAGATTATTGCGGAGCAAATCATCCCTGAGAACGAGGGCGGATTCTGGATCCGTGAGATTGGGCTTTATGATGATGAAGGCGTACTCATTGCGGTGGCGAACTGCCCGGAAACGTACAAACCGCAGTTACAGGAAGGCAGTGGTCGTACCCAGACTATCCGCATGATTCTGGTTGTCACGAATACCGAAGCTATCACGCTGAAAATCGATCCGTCGGTGGTACTGGCGACCCGTAAATACGTGGATGATGAAGTCCTGGAATTAAAGCTGTATGTGGATGACCAGATGAGAAACCACATTGCCGCACAGGATCCTCATACCCAGTATGCGCAGAAACATAATCCGACATTTACCGGAGAACCAAAAGCGCCGACGCCTGCCGCAGGAAATAACACCACGCGGATTGCGACCACTGAGTTTGTACAGGCCGCTATTACCGCTCTGATTAACGGTGCCCCTGACACGCTGGACACACTGAAAGAAATTGCCGCAGCCATTAACAATGACCCGAAATTCAGTACCACCATTAACAATGCGCTGTCAGGTAAGCAGCCACTGGATGAGACGCTGACTCATTTGAGTGGAAAGGATGTTGCCGGTCTTCTCGCATACCTTGGTTTGGGAGAAGCGGCAACGAGGAACGTCGGAACGGATACCGGGCAAGTACCAGATATGAGTAGTTTTACAACGGGGCACTCTGGAGCAGCAGACTGGCCGAATACTAAATCTGGATGGAGTAAGGGGCCGGATGGGGTAATTACACAATGGGGTATTTTCGGTTTCCCCGTTGGACAGACAGGGACGAATGTTGTTTTCCCGCTACCTTTCCCCGCGCGGGTCGAATCAATTACACTGACAATGGCAGATATCCAGGAGTCTCTGCTTTCTCCAGCAACCATGCCTGCTTATGGAGTTAACTCAACTGGTACTTCAAGAACGGGTTTTACAGCCCGTATGTCAGGCGTCGGTGGGTTTAATCTTTGCTATATAGCGAAAGGGAGATAACAGAATGAATAAAGTTAAAAGTGTTTACAGCCCGTCCGAAAATGCAATCTACAACGCAGCGCTATATGAAAGTTATATCAAGGAGGGGACATGGCCGCAGGATGGTATTGAAATCAGCGATGAGGATGCTGTCAGATTTAATGGGGGAAATAAGCCAACAGGAAAAATGCTGGGAATGGTTTCAGGGACCCTTGCATGGGTTGATGAGCCGCCGCTTTCACCAGAACAGAAAATATCAGATGCAGAAAACATGAAAGCCACATTTCGTGCAAAAGCTGACAGTGAAATATCCTGGCGTCAGGATGCTGTTGATGCTGGTATCGCAACTGATGAAGAAACTTCAACTCTCACCCAATGGAAGAAATACCGTGTGCTGCTGATGCGTGTTGATACGTCAACAGCACCCGATATTGAATGGCCTACGCCTCCGGCAGCTCAGGCCAGATGACATCCGGCGCGGTGCTGGTATCTGTTACCGTCACCGCGTCAATGTAATCCAGCACGGCGTTAAGTCGGGTTGTTTCTGCCTGCGTCAGCTTCCGTCCGGCCTGTAATTTCAGTTGAATCAGACTGATGGAAGCCATTGCAGCATCAATCAGCGACTGGCGCTGTGCTTCTGCTGCGTCTACTGCGGCACTATGCTGTGCCTCAGTATCTGTCACCCATTTCTCACCATCCCATTTATCGTATGGCGTTAACGGTGAAAGCGTGACATAACCGTCTTTGATGGCACCGATATAATCCACTGTAACAGCTGCGCCATTTTCGATTGAGTAAACAGTCTCATTGCGGTGGTCTTCTTCATGGCTCCATCCCTTACCCGTAAATACTGCCACTTTCCCCGGAATGTATTCGCCCGGGTCAATACCAGTGGAACAGGCGGGCATACTTACGCCAGTATTAATATATTCATCAGACCAGCCCGTATACTCAGATGTTTCAGCATCATAATAAAAACAACGCATATCGCCCGGCACTGTAGCCAGCCCATTTTCATCAAAAACAGGTTTCATTATTTAGCCCTCACCAGAAAGTTAAATGCAATATTTCGCGGTCTGACAGCAACAAAATTCACACCATCACCCACAGAGTTACTGGTGAAATTAAATCGTGAAAATCCTGGCTGATTTCCGGCGATGCCATCATGAAAGTTAATTGCGTGTCCCGCACCTTCGCCTATATTCCCGGCAAACTGAGAAAAGTTTGTAGCTGCCTGCCAGCTTAATAATTCGCGACCACCGTCTGCACCTCGCCCGTCATCCCAGATACGAATGAAATCACCGCGGGCTTCAGGTAATACCAGCGAAGGAAATACTTTCGCCAGCACAGGATAATCAGTGGCAGAGAATTTCGCGCCGTTGAACTTCAAAAACACCATACTGGACCAGCTGTCGATTACGGTATCTGGCATTGCGGCGGACGGCCAGAAGAACGGAACGCCAATAGCTGGAGCACCTTCTCCCAAACCAACGTTTATGAAAATGCAGAGATAATGGCTAACTGGCATCATCCCCGGTTTTTATTCAGGGGGTTGATCATGCTTATTGGCTATGTACGCGTGTCAACAAATGACCAGAACACCGATTTGCAACGTAGTGCGCTGAACTGCGCGGGATGTGAGCGGATTTTTGAGGATAAAATCAGCGGCACTAAGTCCGACAGACCGGGGCTGAAAAAACTGCTCAGGACACTATCGGCAGGAGACACGCTGGTAGTCTGGAAGCTGGACAGGCTGGGGCGTAGTATGCGGCATCTGGTCATTCTGGTTGAGGAGCTGCGCGAACGCGGCGTTAATTTTCGCAGCCTGACAGATGCTATTGATACCAGCACGCCGATGGGGCGTTTTTTCTTTCATGTGATGGGTGCCCTGGCTGAAATGGAGCGAGAACTCATTGTCGAGCGGACACGCGCCGGACTGGAAGCGGCCAGAGCCAAAGGGCGTATTGGTGGCAGACGTCCGAAGCTCACCGCGAGTGAGTGGGAACAGGCAGGACGGTTGCTGGCTGCGGGTGAATCACGTCAACGCGTGGCGCTGATTCTTGATATTGGCCTGTCCACGCTCTATAAAAAATTCCCCTCATCAGCGGCAAAGAATAAATTGTGTCATCCCTTAGCCAACCGGGACAAATAGCCTGACATCTCCGGCACAACTGAAAATAACACTCACCCATTAACCACGGAGTTAAACGGATGAGTGACTATCATCACGGCGTGCAGGTGCTGGAGATTAACGACGGCACCCGCGTCATTTCCACCGTATCCACCGCCATTGTTGGCATGGTCTGCACGGCCAGCGATGCGGATGCGGAAACCTTCCCCGTCAATAAACCGGTGCTGATCACCAATGTGCAGAGCGCGATTGCAAAGGCCGGTAAAAAAGGCACGCTGGCGGCATCGTTGCAGGCCATCGCTGACCAGTCAAAACCGGTCACCGTTGTCGTGCGCGTGGAAGACGGAACCGGCGACGACGAAGAAACGAAACTCGCGCAGACCGTTTCCAATATCATTGGCACCACCGACGAAAACGGTCAGTACACCGGACTGAAAGCCCTGCTGGCGGCGGAGTCGGTAACCGGTGTTAAACCGCGTATTCTCGGTGTGCCGGGACTGGACACCAAAGAGGTGGCTGTTGCACTGGCATCCGTCTGTCAGAAGCTGCGCGCTTTCGGATATATCAGCGCGTGGGGCTGTAAGACTATTTCCGAGGTGAAAGCCTACCGCCAGAATTTCAGCCAGCGTGAGCTGATGGTCATCTGGCCGGATTTCCTCGCATGGGATACGGTCACCAGTACCACCGCCACCGCGTATGCCACCGCCCGTGCACTGGGGCTGCGTGCCAAAATCGACCAGGAGCAGGGCTGGCATAAAACGCTGTCCAATGTCGGGGTGAACGGTGTTACCGGCATCAGCGCATCTGTATTCTGGGATTTGCAGGAGTCCGGTACCGATGCTGACCTGCTTAACGAGTCAGGCGTCACTACGCTGATTCGCCGCGACGGTTTCCGCTTCTGGGGTAACCGTACCTGCTCTGATGACCCGCTGTTCCTCTTTGAAAACTACACCCGCACCGCGCAGGTGCTGGCCGACACGATGGCTGAGGCGCACATGTGGGCGGTGGACAAGCCCATCACCGCAACGCTGATTCGCGACATCGTTGATGGCATCAATGCCAAATTCCGAGAGCTGAAAACAAACGGCTATATCGTGGATGGCACATGCTGGTTCAGCGAAGAATCCAACGATGCGGAAACCCTCAAGGCCGGAAAACTGTATATCGATTACGACTATACACCGGTGCCTCCTCTCGAAAACCTGACCCTGCGCCAGCGTATTACCGATAAATACCTGGCAAATCTGGTCACCTCGGTTAACAGCAATTAAGGAGCCTGACCGATGGCAATGCCGCGCAAACTCAAGTTAATGAACGTCTTTCTGAACGGCTACAGCTATCAGGGCGTTGCAAAGTCCGTCACGCTGCCAAAACTGACCCGTAAGCTCGAAAACTATCGCGGTGCGGGAATGAACGGCAGCGCACCGGTAGACCTCGGCCTTGATGACGATGCGCTGTCAATGGAGTGGTCGCTCGGGGGCTTCCCGGATTCGGTTATCTGGGAGCTTTACGCCGCAACCGGTGTGGATGCTGTGCCGATTCGTTTTGCAGGCTCTTACCAGCGTGACGATACCGGCGAAACGGTGGCCGTCGAAGTGGTCATGCGTGGCCGTCAGAAAGAAATCGACACCGGCGAGGGTAAACAGGGAGAAGACACCGAGTCGAAAATCTCCGTGGTCTGCACCTATTTCCGGCTGACGATGGACGGTAAGGAGCTGGTCGAAATCGACACCATCAACATGATTGAGAAGGTGAACGGCGTCGACCGGCTGGAGCAACACCGCCGTAATATCGGCCTGTGATTTTCATCCGGTCAGCCAGGCTGACCGGTTAACCCTGATTCAGAAGTGAGAAAACCATGAACAAAGAAAATGTGATTACCCTGGACAATCCGGTCAAGCGTGGTGAGCAGGTCATCGAACAGGTCACGCTGATGAAACCCAATGCCGGGACGCTGCGCGGTGTCAGTCTGGCTGCGGTCGCGAACTCCGAAGTCGATGCACTGATTAAGGTGCTGCCGCGCATGACGGCACCGATGCTGACCGAGCAGGAAGTCGCCGCACTGGAACTGCCTGACCTTGTGGCGCTGGCCGGTAAGGTGGTCGGTTTTTTGTCGCCGAACTCGGTGCAGTGACGTTCCCGAAAAATCTCTCGGTCGATGACCTGATGGCGGATGTGGCAGTGATATTTCACTGGCCGCCATCAGAACTGTATCCCATGAGCCTGACCGAACTCATCACATGGCGCGAAAAGGCGCTCCGGCGAAGCGGAAACACGAATGAGTAACAATGTAAAATTACAGGTATTGCTCAGGGCTGTTGACCAGGCATCCCGCCCGTTTAAATCCATCCGTACAGCGAGCAAGTCGCTGTCGGGGGATATCCGGGAAACACAAAAATCACTGCGCGAGCTGAACGGTCAGGCATCCCGTATTGAGGGATTTCGCAATACCAGTGCACAGCTCGCCGTGACTGGTCATGCACTTGAAAAGGCTCGGCAGGAAGCCGAAGCCCTTGCCACACAGTTTAAAAACACCGAACGTCCGACCCGTGCTCAGGCGAAAGTGCTGGAATCAGCAAAGCGAGCGGCGGAGGACTTACAGGCGAAATATAACCGCCTGACGGATTCCGTTAAACGCCAGCAGCGGGAACTGGCCGCTGTGGGAATTAATACCCGCAATCTTGCACATGATGAGCAGGGGCTGAAAAACCGTATCAGTGAAACCACTGCCCAGCTTAACCGGCAGCGTGACGCGCTGGCGCGTGTCAGTGCGCAACAGGCAAAACTTAACGCAGTCAAACAGCGTTATCAGGCCGGCAAGGAACTGGCCGGAAATATGGCCTCAGTGGGCGCTGCCGGTGTGGGGATTGCGGCGGCGGGAACGATGGCCGGAGTTAAGCTGCTGATACCCGGTTATGAGTTTGCGCAGAAAAACTCAGAATTACAGGCTGTGCTCGGAGTGGCAAAAGACTCCGCCGAAATGGCCGCGCTCCGCAAACAGGCGCGCCAGCTCGGCGACAACACCGCCGCCTCGGCGGATGATGCAGCCGGTGCGCAGATTATCATTGCAAAAGCCGGTGGGGATGTTGATGCCATTCAGGCGGCAACGCCGGTCACGCTGAATATGGCGCTGGCGAACCGTCGCACGATGGAGGAAAACGCCGCCCTGTTGATGGGGATGAAATCCGCCTTTCAGCTTTCAAACGATAAGGTCGCTCATATCGGGGATGTTCTCTCCATGACGATGAACAAAACCGCCGCCGATTTTGACGGCATGAGCGATGCGCTGACCTATGCCGCACCTGTGGCAAAAAATGCCGGTGTCAGCATTGAAGAAACCGCCGCAATGGTCGGGGCACTGCATGATGCAAAAATTACCGGTTCAATGGCGGGGACGGGAAGCCGTGCCGTGTTAAGCCGCCTGCAGGCACCGACGGGAAAAGCATGGGATGCACTCAAAGAGCTTGGAGTGAAAACCTCAGACAGCAAAGGAAACACCCGGCCAATATTTACCATTCTGAAAGAAATGCAGGCCAGTTTTGAGAAAAACCGGCTCGGTACTGCCCAGCAGGCTGAATACATGAAAACCATTTTCGGGGAGGAGGCCAGTTCAGCCGCCGCCGTGCTGATGACTGCCGCCTCAACCGGAAAGCTGGACAAACTGACCGCTGCGTTTAAAGCCTCAGACGGTAAAACGGAAGAGCTGGTTAAAATCATGCAGGATAACCTCGGAGGCGACTTTAAGGAGTTTCAGTCCGCTTATGAGGCGGTGGGGACTGACCTGTTTGACCAGCAGGAAGGCGCACTGCGTAAGCTCACACAGACGGCCACAAAGTATGTGTTAAAACTCGACGGCTGGATCCAGAAAAACAAATCACTGGCGTCAACCATCGGCCTCATTGTCGGTGGCGCACTGGCGCTGACTGGCGTCATCGGTGCCATTGGCCTCGTAGCCTGGCCGGTTATCACCGGCATCAATGCCATCATCGCGGCAGCAGGCGCAATGGGTGCAATCTTCACGACGGTTGGCAGTGCTGTTATGACGGCCATCGGGGCGATTAGCTGGCCGGTTGTTGCCGTGGTGGCCGCCATTGTCGCCGGGGCGTTGCTTATTCGTAAATACTGGGAGCCTGTCAGCGCATTCTTTGGCGGTGTGGTGGAAGGGCTGAAAGCGGCATTTGCGCCGGTGGGGGAACTGTTCACGCCACTTAAGCCGGTGTTTGACTGGCTGGGCGAAAAGTTACAGGCCGCGTGGCAGTGGTTTAAAAACCTGATTGCCCCGGTCAAAGCCACCCGGGACACCCTGAACCGTTGCCGTGATACGGGCGTCATGTTCGGGCAGGCACTGGCTGACGCGTTGATGCTGCCGCTTAATGCGTTCAACAAACTGCGCAGTGGTATTGACTGGGTACTGGAAAAACTCGGTGTTATCAACAAAGAGTCAGACACACTTGACCAGACCGCAGCCAGAACTCATGCCGCCACGTATGGCACCGGTGGTTATATTCCGGCGACCAGCTCTTATGCGGGGTATCAGGCTTATCAGCCGGTTACGGCACCGGCTGGCCGCTCTTATGTGGACCAGAGTAAAAACGAATATCACATTAACCTGACGGGTGGTACTGCGCCGGGAACACAGCTTGACCGCCAGTTACAGGATGCGCTCGAAAAATACGAGCGGGATAAACGTGCGCGCGCCCGTGCCAGCATGATGCATGACGGTTAAGGAGGTGACGAAAAATGATGCTCGCGTTAGGTATGTTTGTTTTTATGCGCCAGACGCTGCCACACCAGACCATGCAGCGTGAATCAGATTATCGCTGGCCGTCAAATTCCCGTATCGGTAAACGGGATGCCTACCAGTTTCTCGGTGTTGGCGAGGAAAACATGACGCTTGCCGGTGTGCTTTATCCCGAACTGACCGGCGGCAAGCTGACGATGACCACGCTCAGACTGATGGCTGAGGAAGGCCGGGCGTGGCCGTTGCTGGATGGCACCGGCATGATTTACGGCATGTATGTCATCAGCAGGGTGAGTGAAACAGGGAGTATTTTCTTTGCAGACGGCACACCCCGGAAAATTGATTTTACGCTGTCGCTCACCCGCGTTGATGAATCACTGGCCGCGCTTTATGGCGATATCGGTAAACAGGCGGAGTCGCTCATCGGTAAGGCTGGCAGTATGGAGACCAGATTCACGGGTATGACGGGGGCGGGATAATGCTGGATACGCTGACATTTGATGCAGGCAGTACGCTGACGCCGGATTACATGCTGATGCTCGACAGCAGGGATATTACCGGCAATATCAGCGACCGTCTGATGAGCATGACCCTGACGGATAACCGGGGCTTTGAGGCTGACCAGCTTGATATTGAACTGAACGATGCCGACGGGCAGGTCGGGCTGCCGGTTCGTGGCGCTGTCCTGACGGTGTATATCGGCTGGAAAGGTTTTGCCCTGGTATGCAAAGGGAAATTTACCGTTGATGAGGTTGAACACCGGGGCGCGCCGGATGTGGTCACCATCCGTGCCCGGAGTGCAGATTTTCGCGGGACGCTCAATTCCCGCCGGGAAGGCTCATGGCATGACACCACGCTCGGTGCGATTGTTGAGGCGATAGCCTCCCGTAACAGGCTGGAAGCCAGTGTCGCTCCGTCACTGGCCGGAATTAAAATCCCGCACATCGACCAGTCGCAGGAGTCTGATGCGAAATTTCTGACCCGTCTTGCAGAACGCAACGGCGGTGAGGTGTCGGTAAAAATGGGAAAACTGCTGTTTCTCAAAGCGGGGCTGGGGGTGACGGCCAGCGGTAAAAAAATCCCGCAGATTACCATCACCCGCAGCGACGGCGACCGTCATCATTTTGCGATTGCTGACCGTGGAGCCTATACCGGCGTAACGGCAAAGTGGTTACACACCAAAGACCCGAAGTCACAAAAGCAGAAGGTAAAACTGAAACGCAAAAAGAAAGAGAAACACCTGCGCGCACTGGAGCACCCGAAAGCGAAACCAGTCACGCAGAAGAAAGCGCCAAAAGTACC
This sequence comes from Escherichia sp. KCJ4928, assembly GCF_004352695.1. Lineage (NCBI taxonomy): Bacteria > Pseudomonadati > Pseudomonadota > Gammaproteobacteria > Enterobacterales > Enterobacteriaceae > Escherichia > Escherichia sp. KCJ4928. The sequence goes on along the minus strand of NZ_SJWV01000057.1, from coordinate 3,623 downwards.
GGAAGCGCGCGAAGGTGAATACATGGCCGGTGAGGCTGACAACGTTTTTGCCCTGACCACGGTATATGCCACGAAAGCGCAGGCCATGCGCGCCGCTCAGGCGAAGTGGGATAAGCTGCAACGGGGCGTTGCGGAGTTCTCCATCAGTCTGGCTACTGGTCGGGCAGATATTTACACGGAAACGCCGGTCAGAGTGTCAGGCTTTAAGCGCGTCATAGACGAGCAGGACTGGACAATCACTAAGGTGACACATTTTCTGAATAATAGCGGCTTCACGACGTCCTTGGAGCTTGAGGTCAGGCTTTCTGATGTGGAGTACGAAACAGAAGATGATGAGTGATGTTTTTGTTTTATCTGTTTGTTTTATAAGGATAAATTAACTAAAATGGCACCATCAACAAAACCGGAAGAGGTGCTCGCGATGTTTCATTGTCCTTTATGCCAGCATGCCGCACATGCGCGTACAAGTCGCTATATCACTGACACGACAAAAGAGCGTTATCACCAGTGTCAGAACGTGAATTGCAGCGCCACGTTCATCACCTATGAGTCGGTACAGCGATACATTGTGAAGCCGGGAGAAGTCCACGCCGTAAGGCCGCACCCGTTGCCGTCAGGGCAGCAAATTATGTGGATGTAATTACAAACAGAAGCCCCTCAGTCGAGGGGCTTTCAACTTTGTTTAGGAGCTTATTTCCCTGTGTAAAGACGTGTTTGGGATGAAAGTAACACTTGCCCCTGTTTAGGCGTCAACGAACCTATTTCATTGCATGTTTTTAATGGTTCGGAAAAAACATAACCGATGGATTTATATTGATTAACTATGCTTATTTCTTTGATTTTTTTGAGATATGAAACAGGCGTGTCTTTTGTCCAGACTGGTGTGCATACACCCGTCATAATCAGGTTGTTGTAGGCGTCAGGAGAGATTTCTTTGCCAGGAAGCACCACCGTAAGCGAGTTGTTTTTATTCGTGATTTCTAGGGGTTGCCATGGTTTAAGCTGCTTTTGAAGGGTTTTAATATCACTCGCGTTTGCGTTGAGTGAAATTATTAAGGTGGCTATTGCCATCACTGATTTAAGAGTTGCCATAGAAAATCCCTAATAAACATTTGGTTGAGTAAAATTCATACCTCCAAAAAGAGGAAAAATAAAGCCCCATGTGCTTAGGGGCTTTCAGTAGTCGATGTGGACGCTATGTGGACAGCGTTTGATATAAATCCATTTATATCATCAGGTTAGGTGCATTTTTGTGACACCATCCCTGTCTTCCCCCACATGATGTGGGGGTTTTTTTTATCCTCAATTTGCCTGCTGCTTAATGCATTGCAGATGATTTGCTTCCGTTATACTAGCGTCAGTTGATAGCGGGAGTATTTATGAATCAATCTTATGGACGGCTGGTCAGTCGGGCGGCGATTGCTGCGACGGCGATGGCTTCGTTGCTATTGCTGATTAAAATTTTTGCATGGTGGTATACCGGGTCGGTGAGTATTCTCGCCGCGCTGGTGGATTCGCTGGTGGATATCGGCGCGTCGTTGACGAATTTACTGGTGGTGCGATATTCCCTGCAACCTGCCGACGATAATCACTCGTTTGGTCACGGTAAAGCAGAGTCCCTCGCGGCGCTGGCGCAAAGTATGTTTATCTCCGGTTCGGCACTATTCCTGTTTTTGACGGGTATTCAACATCTGATATCTCCAACACCGATGACAGATCCAGGCGTCGGGGTTATCGTGACAATTGTGGCGCTAATTTGTACGATTATCCTTGTCTCGTTTCAGCGTTGGGTGGTGCGGCGGACGCAAAGCCAGGCGGTGCGGGCTGATATGCTACATTACCAGTCTGATGTTATGATGAACGGCGCAATTCTGCTGGCGCTGGGGTTGTCCTGGTACGGCTGGCATCGCGCCGATGCTCTGTTTGCATTGGGAATCGGCATCTATATTTTATATAGCGCGTTACGCATGGGATATGAGGCGGTACAGTCATTACTGGATCGCGCATTGCCTGATGAGGAACGGCAAGAAATTATTGATATCGTGACTTCCTGGCCGGGTGTTAGCGGCGCTCACGATCTTCGCACGCGGCAGTCAGGGCCGACCCGCTTTATTCAGATTCATTTGGAAATGGAAGACTCTCTGCCTTTGGTTCAGGCACATATGGTGGCGGATCAGGTAGAGCAGGCTATTTTACGGCGTTTTCCGGGATCGGATGTAATTATCCATCAGGACCCCTGTTCCGTCGTACCCAGGGAGGGTAAACGGTCTATGCTTTCATAATCAGTATAAAAGAGAGCCAGACCCGCATTTTGTGTATAAAATACCGCCATTTGGCCTGACCTGAATCAATTCAGCAGGAAGTGATTGTTATACTATTTGCACATTCGTTGGATCACTTCGATGTGCAAGAAGACTTCCGGCAACAGATTTTATTTTGCATTCCAAAGTTCAGAGGTAGTCATGATTAAGAAAATCGGTGTGTTGACAAGCGGCGGTGATGCGCCAGGCATGAACGCCGCAATTCGCGGGGTTGTTCGTTCTGCGCTGACAGAAGGTCTGGAAGTAATGGGCATTTATGACGGCTATCTGGGTCTGTATGAAGACCGTATGGTACAGCTAGACCGTTACAGCGTTTCTGACATGATCAACCGTGGTGGTACGTTCCTCGGTTCTGCGCGTTTCCCGGAATTCCGCGACGAGAACATCCGCGCCGTGGCTATCGAAAACCTGAAAAAACGTGGTATCGACGCGCTGGTGGTTATCGGCGGTGACGGTTCCTACATGGGTGCAATGCGTCTGACCGAAATGGGCTTCCCGTGCATCGGTCTGCCGGGCACTATCGACAACGACATCAAAGGCACTGACTACACTATCGGTTTCTTCACTGCGCTGAGCACCGTTGTAGAAGCGATCGACCGTCTGCGTGACACCTCTTCTTCTCACCAGCGTATTTCCGTGGTGGAAGTGATGGGCCGTTATTGTGGCGATCTGACCCTGGCTGCGGCCATTGCCGGTGGCTGTGAATTCGTTGTGGTTCCGGAAGTTGAATTCAGCCGTGAAGACCTGGTAAACGAAATCAAAGCGGGTATCGCGAAAGGTAAAAAACACGCGATCGTGGCGATTACCGAACATATGTGTGATGTTGACGAACTGGCGCATTTCATCGAGAAAGAAACCGGTCGTGAAACCCGCGCAACTGTGCTGGGCCACATCCAGCGCGGTGGTTCTCCGGTGCCTTACGACCGTATTCTGGCTTCCCGTATGGGCGCTTACGCTATCGATCTGCTGCTGGCAGGTTACGGCGGTCGTTGCGTAGGTATCCAGAACGAACAGTTGGTTCACCACGACATCATCGACGCTATCGAAAACATGAAGCGTCCGTTCAAAGGCGACTGGCTGGACTGCGCGAAAAAACTGTATTAATGATTTCGGAAAAAGGCAGATTCATTTAGCCTGAAACCGATGACAGAAGCAAAAATGCCTGATGCGCTTCGCTTATCAGGCCTTGTATTATCCCTCCAGTGCAGAGAAAATCGGCCAGTTTTCTCTGCCTGCAGTCCGCATGCCGTATCGGGCCTTGGGTTCTAACCTGTTGCGTAGATTTATGCAGCGGACTGCCTT
>NZ_SJWV01000579.1:0-515 GCF_004352695.1 Escherichia sp. KCJ4928 | reverse complement strand
GATGTGTATACAGTCTGCAGAATGACTTATCCGGCGTGCCGGATTGTTTCAGCTACAGTCTTGCGACGCGAATACGGCGGATGGACTGCTATGGCATGACGACGCGTTGTTTTACTGATATCGCCGGGCAGGTTAAAGTCCCGACGGCACGGCTGAAACTGGCGCTGGAAAGCGGGTTGCTGGTAACGGCACTGGATGGCCTGTTCTGGCTGGGAACTCAGCGAATTGCCGCTGATGTGCAGAGACTGCGTCAGTCAGGTATGGTGATAGTCACCCGGGAAGTTGAGGTATCAGACTCCCTGACCGGAACCACCAGACTGGTTTCTGCCTACACACTTTAAAGCACAGGAGGAATCTTTGTTACCGTATTCGCACTGATTCTGAAATTTACCATTGTTTACCGGGACAGATTACAGACAGGATATTTTATGCGAGATAAATCAGAAGTATTAACCGGAGCGCAGAAAAACAGATTTGGTCTGATTCTTTATATTATACTATTATCAGTTGTTTAT
>NZ_SJWV01000578.1:0-520 GCF_004352695.1 Escherichia sp. KCJ4928 | reverse complement strand
ACCATTCTTAACCACTTTTCAGAGAGGATTTTATCGTGTCAGACAAACTCTCCGGGATAACTCATCCCGACGACAATCACGACCGCCCCTGGTGGGGGCTTCCCTGCACAGTGAGGCCCTGTTTTGGTGCCCGTCTGGTGCAGGAGGGTAACCGCCTGCATTACCTTGCCGACCGCGCCGGTATCAGAGGCCGCTTCAGCGACGCAGATGCATACCATCTGGACCAGGCCTTTCCGCTGCTGATGAAACAACTGGAGCTCATGCTCACCAGCGGTGAACTGAATCCCCGAAATCAGCATACCGTCACGCTGTATGCAAAAGGGCTGACCTGCGAAGCCGACACCCTCGGCTCCTGTGGTTACGTTTATCTGGCTGTTTATCCGGCACAGGCACCCGCAACCACCTCATAACCCCGAAGCTCTCACCTTTAGCACTACCAGTTACAGAGAACTTAAGATGAAAACATTATCCGACACACATGTACGGGAGGTATCTCGCTGCCCGTCTCCCGTCACCATCT
>NZ_SJWV01000577.1:0-523 GCF_004352695.1 Escherichia sp. KCJ4928 | reverse complement strand
ATACCCTTTATGTGGTTAATTGTCATCAAATTGAACCAGATCAAAACTCTGTTATTTGAAGTAAATCAACTTTTAATTCTTTTTTATTCATTATCATTTTTTGGAAAAAATCGTTCCATCTCAGATGATACCTTCTCACGAATATCTTCAACCATATTGGCATATTCAAACTTTGGATTCCCGGAGACATGGGGACTTAGAGACTCAATACCCAAAATTTTCGCTACTGATGACTGTGTTTTTACAACACATTCAAGAAGAAGTTTATTAAACTCTTTCTGATTAAACGCAGACTCTTTACGTTCCATCTGAGCTTCATATACACGAAGCCCTAGTTCAAGAAGCATTGAAGCAGTTCCCGATACGCTTATATCTTTATCTCTTGCGCCCTCCTGACGACGCTGTTCAACTATCGCATTTACTTTATCATAGACATCATTACTGATATACAAAATTACTCTGGCCATAAGATAAAACCTTGCATCATTAAGCAATGAACTTTTCACTATAAATATGCATATAG
>NZ_SJWV01000576.1:0-524 GCF_004352695.1 Escherichia sp. KCJ4928 | reverse complement strand
CAAAGAACGCTTCTTTAAGGTAAGGAGGTGATCCAACCGCAGGTTCCCCTACGGTTACCTTGTTACGACTTCACCCCAGTCATGAATCACAAAGTGGTAAGCGCCCTCCCGAAGGTTAAGCTACCTACTTCTTTTGCAACCCACTCCCATGGTGTGACGGGCGGTGTGTACAAGGCCCGGGAACGTATTCACCGTGGCATTCTGATCCACGATTACTAGCGATTCCGACTTCATGGAGTCGAGTTGCAGACTCCAATCCGGACTACGACGCACTTTATGAGGTCCGCTTGCTCTCGCGAGGTCGCTTCTCTTTGTATGCGCCATTGTAGCACGTGTGTAGCCCTGGTCGTAAGGGCCATGATGACTTGACGTCATCCCCACCTTCCTCCAGTTTATCACTGGCAGTCTCCTTTGAGTTCCCGGCCGGACCGCTGGCAACAAAGGATAAGGGTTGCGCTCGTTGCGGGACTTAACCCAACATTTCACAACACGAGCTGACGACAGCCATGCAGCACCTGTCTCAC
>NZ_SJWV01000575.1:0-534 GCF_004352695.1 Escherichia sp. KCJ4928 | reverse complement strand
CCCACAATGCGCGGTTGAGCTTAATGTCAGTGTCAATGCTGTGAATGGCACGGGTATGGATACGTTTTCCTTTAGCGCTGCGACCTGAAATTCCGCCTTTCAGCATATTCTCCTGAATGGTCTGATATGCGCTCCACAGGTCCTGCCCGTAATCCTCCCGGCGTCGTGGTGTCAGAATGTCAGCGGTGGTGACGGGCTGATGTTCGTCACCATAACGGTAAGTCAGTGCCGCCTGTGCCAGCGCCTGGCGTGCCGGTGGCGGCAGAATCAGCGACTGCATGGCATCACGCTTTTCCTCAATCCGGTCAAAAACCCCCACCACCTCGTAAGCCCCTTCAATGACTCTGTCCACCACATTTCCCCGGTGCGGAACACGCACTTCCCCCAGAGACTGACCACAGACGCATCCGTTCTGGCAGACGAACCTGAAGTAACCCGGCAGCATCTGGTAGCTGGAGGTACCGTCATGAGAGTTGAGCAGAATAATTTCAGGGACATGTTCTCCGTTTATCTCTCCGGCCCGCCGCAGACGCA
>NZ_SJWV01000574.1:0-534 GCF_004352695.1 Escherichia sp. KCJ4928 | reverse complement strand
TAACCTCACAACCCGAAGATGTTTCTTGCGATTCATCATCGTGTTGCGAAAATTTGAGAGACTCACGAACAACTTTCGTTGTTCAGTGTTTCAATTTTCAGCTTGATCCAGATTTTTAAAGAGCAAAACTTCGCAGTGAACCTTTGCAGGTACACTCTGAAGTATTTTTTATTTAATCACTACAGAGATGGTGGAGCTATGCGGGATCGAACCGCAGACCTCCTGCGTGCAAAGCAGGCGCTCTCCCAGCTGAGCTATAGCCCCATAACATGTAGTTAAAACCTCTTCAAATTTGCCGTGCAAATTTGGTAGGCCTGAGTGGACTTGAACCACCGACCTCACCCTTATCAGGGGTGCGCTCTAACCACCTGAGCTACAAGCCTGTAGAGGTTTTACTGCTCATTTTCATCAGACAATCTGTGTGAGCACTACAAAGAACGCTTCTTTAAGGTAAGGAGGTGATCCAACCGCAGGTTCCCCTACGGTTACCTTGTTACGACTTCACCCCAGTCATGAATCACAAAGTGGTAAGCG
>NZ_SJWV01000573.1:0-536 GCF_004352695.1 Escherichia sp. KCJ4928 | reverse complement strand
GGTCCGGAAGATGACTTCAGTCTTCTGCTTCCGTCCGTTGGTGGGCAATTGTCCGATCCGGGTAATATCAGTGACAACGCAGACAAAATCAGTGATGACTGGAAAGCCTTTGATCGTGCCATCGACAGTCAGAGCAACGTGTCGCAGACTGCTGCACGTCTGAAGACGCGACTTCAGGACTTCCGTCACACGCATGCTGACGCACAGGTGGGAACATCTGCTGTGGCGACTCTTCCCGGTGACACCCTCGCTGCCGCTCTGATGCTGAAAAGCTACGGTACGGTCAGTGTCGACGGTAAAGTCAGTGATGCCGACCTGAACTATCTGGAAAGCATTGCAAACAGTAACGGTCAGGATGTGGATAAAGACAGACTGACCTCTCAGGCTTTTGCCCGTGCCGCACTGGTCACCGATGTGGGTATTGCTCTGGCTACTGAACTGGAAACGGCCGGACAAAAGTGGTCTCTGGGCTTCACACCAAAATTCCAGCGTGTTGACCTGTTTAACTACAACGTGCTGGTTAAAAATTACGACAG
>NZ_SJWV01000572.1:0-537 GCF_004352695.1 Escherichia sp. KCJ4928 | reverse complement strand
CCGGTTCAGAAACAGGAAAAAACTGAACGCATTGCTGAACATTCTTGAATCTCAGTTCAGGCTTTCTGTCGTGCCGGAAGGAAAAACCATGTATGTTCTGCTTCCCCAGATAGCCAGTTTAAAGTTGTCTGATGTCTCTGGTATTTTTACCTCGGGTTATCACTACAATAAGCTGAGAGCGAAGTAACCGGTGAGCAGTTTTTCTCCATTATGCTTCAGACTTAGATGATTGATTATTATGGGGATTTCATCACCGATATTCAGATGTATGAATATCGGTGATGAACTAAAGCTCAGGAGCTGCGTGGTGGTGATGAATCAACAGGCATATAACGGATACCCGCCGGTCAGAAGTTCCAGCCTGCGACTTTCCTGTCTGCGTGCCCGCAGTCCGGTGTTCAGGTGCAGCGTGTGACAGAACGCACGGAGAGCGAAACGGCAGGCAGACAGGCCGTTCAGTCAGCCCTGGCACCCTGCCCGGATACCAGCTTCCCTGAAACAACTGGCATCAGGTGCGCTTATCGTCAACCGTTGTGC
>NZ_SJWV01000571.1:0-538 GCF_004352695.1 Escherichia sp. KCJ4928 | reverse complement strand
GGGGCACATCCCTGACCAGCTGGTTGAATGTCCGCAGATTCTGGGGTGGCAGGGTAATGGCGACCATACCGTGCCAGAGGTCACCGGCCTTTATCAGGCTGCCGTGTGTTTCAGGCTGTGTGGTGAATAACTGCAGATTCAGCGACGGTGCGTGGAATACAGAGGTATCCTCGCCCTGTCGCCAGCCGGCAGGACGGGCATCTTCAGGCAGATGAGGCTGCCATACTGCAGGTGTGCTGTTGCGCTCCAGTTGACGGCGGATTTCCCGTCCCACTTCATGAATATCCATCAGGCGAACCAGCAGACCATCAGAATCATGTGTCAGGGCCTGCTCCAGCGTGTCCAGAAAGGCGTCATGCCGTATTTTGAGTGCGGAAAGTGTCCAGCGCCATGGATCCTGCGCAAATCGGGCTGGCGGAGCGTGTTCAGCGAGTTTCCTGATACGGGTCTGGTGGTCCTTGCGATCGGTCCGGCTCAGCAGTTCTTCAGAGCTCCAGACGGTCAGCCAGCAGCGTTCCCGGACAAGCCAGGGGGTGAG
>NZ_SJWV01000570.1:0-546 GCF_004352695.1 Escherichia sp. KCJ4928 | reverse complement strand
CATGTATAAGCAATAAAAAACAGCTTCAGGTAATGAGGAATATCTCAATTTTTAAACATAAAATGCGAATTATTTAGTACAAAAAGTGAACTTCTGATGATCTTTCCCTGTGTTTAACGCAGCCTTCTTTCTTTTCCTCTTCACCCTTAATGTCTTTGCAATCTCTTAATAAATTCAGTGCCATCTTCTTTATTCCAGATATTATTTAGGCTGCGTTTCCTCTTCTTATCCGGCTGGCATCTTCATTCATTTTTACATCTAACACCCAATGAAGACTGTGCTCGATCAGCCAGTGCGCTCTGATAGCATGTGCAAATTCTTTAGCATCCATATCCTTTGATGAAATATAATATCGGATGCTTACACCTTCTGCTGATTTATCTTCTTTCTTCTGCCTGAATGACAATGCTACACAAAGCTTTTTTAATCCCTTCCATTCGAATTCAAAATCACAAAAGTTCAGGCGTTACGTTACTGACAATATGCAAACGTGTTTCTTTTCTTCCATGACTTATCTCCTGCGTACTAAACGAATCGCCTTTATAA